>DASQZA010000217.1:0-9301 GCA_035638935.1 Gemmatimonas sp.
GCCCTGCTACGCGACCAGCTTGAGCTCCCGACCGACTTCCACGAACGCCGCGACGACCGTGTCGAGATCGTCCTTCGTGTGCGCGGCGCTGACCTGGCATCGCACGCGCGCCTCGCCCTTCGGCACGACCGGGAATCCGAAGCCCGTGACGAACACCCCGCGGTCGAGCAGCATTTCGCTCGTGCGGATCGCCAGCGCCGTCTCGCCCACGATGATCGGGATGATCGGCGTCTCGCCCGGCATGGGAGTGAAGCCGGCCTCCGACATCGCCTCGCGGAAGTAGCGCGAGTTTTCGTGCAGGCGGGTCACGAGTTCCGGGTGTGCCTCCGCATGCAGCACGGCCGCGAGCGAACTCGCGGCCACCGTCGGCGGCAGTGCGTTGGAGAAGAGTTGTGGCCGCGAGCGTTGCGTCATCATGTCGCACAGCGCTTCCGGCCCCGCGATGAATCCGCCCGCGGCGCCGCCAAGTGCCTTGCCAAGCGTCGATGTGATGATGTCGACTTCGCCCAGGACACCGTAATGCTCGGCGGTACCACGTCCTGTTTTTCCGAGCACTCCAGTCGCGTGCGAGTCGTCCATCACGACGATTGCATCGTACTCGCGCGCCAGTTCCAGGATGTCCGGAAGCTTCGCGGTGGAGCCTTCCATCGAGAAAACACCGTCTGTCCAGATCACGCGACGGGTGGAACTCCGCGCGCTGGCAAGTTTCTCGCGTAGGTCATCCATGTCGCTGTGACGGTACACAGCAGTGGTGCACTTCGTGATCGCCTTTGCGAGCCTGACCGAGTCGATGATCGACGCGTGATTGAGGGCGTCGGACACGACAAAGTCACCTTCGCGCACGATGCTCGGCGTCAGTGCTTCGTTGGCGTTCCATGCCGACACGTAGGACAGCGAGGCCGGCGTGCCGACGAATCGGGCAAGCGCGAGTTCGAGGTCGCGGTGGATGGTGAACGTGCCGCAGATGAACCGGACCGACGCGGTGCCGGCGCCGTACCGCTGGAGCGCATCGATGCCGGCCTGCACGACCGACGGTTCGTTGGCGAGTCCGAGGTAGTTGTTCGACGAGAGGACGATGACCTCGCCACGTCCTTCCATGCGGACGCGCGGGCCCTGTGGCGACTCGAGGTAGTTGAGACGCTTGTAGACTTTCTCGTCCTTGAGCGCCTGGATCTGCGTCTCGAGGTCATGCACGAACGACGTGTTGATCGTCATCGGGGACGGCCGACTGGGGCCGGAGTTAGTCGTGAACTAGTCGTGGATCGTGAAGATGATCTTGCCGGCTTCGCCGGACTTGATCAGCGCCATGGCGTCGTCGACGGCCTCGAGTGGCAGGCGATGAGTGATCACCGGCGTCGGATCGAACGCGCCGGAGCGCAGGAAGCGAGTCATCTGGTGCCATGTCTCGTACATGCGGCGTCCGACGACGCCGTAGACGGTCAGACCCTTGAAGATGATCTCGGAGGCGAAATCGATGTCGATCGTTCGCGAAGGGATACCGAGCATGTTGACGCGGCCAGCCGGGCGCGCGAGCGCGAAGGCCTGGTGGATCGCGCTCGGCACACCCGACATCTCGAGCACCACGTCGGCGCCGTGACCATCGGACGCAGCGCGGACGGCGGCTTCCGCCGCGTCGGGATGCACGGCCTGGTGCGCGCCCATGCGCCGAGCGAGCTCGAGACGTCGCGGGTTCACGTCCGTCGCGATGATGTGCGAGGCGCCAGCGGCCTTGCAGATGCCGACGGCGAACGCGCCGATGGGGCCGCAACCCGTGATCAATACGACCGCGCCGGGAATCTCGGCCGTGAGCGCCGTATGAAACGCGTTGCCCATCGGGTCGTGGATTCCGCCGATGTCGTAGCTGATCGCGTCGTCCAGATGCCAGACGTTGGTTGCCGGCATCGCGATGTACTCGGCAAAGCAGCCGTCGCGATCGACACCGATGATGCGGGTGCTCGGGTCGACGTGCGCGTTGCCGGTACGGCTGAAGAGCGAGCGATCGTCGACGATGTGTCCCTCGGCCGTGACGCGATCGCCGACCTTCACGGAATCGACGAGCGAGCCGACTTCGACGACGTCCCCGGCGAACTCGTGTCCAACGACGAACGGTGGCTTGCAGCGACTCGATGCCCAGGCGTCCCACTCGTAGATGTGCACGTCGGTACCGCAGACGCCGGCGCGCCGGACGCGGATGAGCACTTCGTCGTCCCGTATCCGCGGTTCCGGGACGTCGGTGAGCGTCATCCCGCGCCCTGCACTCTGCTTGACCAACGCTTTCACGATCGCTCCACGCCCGAGAGAAACACGGCTCGACACGCCGCTCCGCGACGCAGAAGAACGGCGCGGGAAGGTCAAAAGTCGCATGCGTCGTCGTTGCGTGGTACCCCCGATGGTCGTCTGCCGGGTGATGTATTCGCGCGCGTTCTTTATACGCGCTATTGCGCGTTCGAATTATCAACGCGTATATTCGCGTCACACCAACGACTTGCGCATGGTATCCACATCCTCGATCTCGAGATGCGCAGTCCTCACTGGAAACGCGTGGCGATAGTACGGCGCGAGTTCCTCCAGCGGTCGGGTGCCGAAACGATGGCACCACTCCCAGTAGCCGGCGCACTTCTGCCGGCCACCACTTTGTCGCCGACGTTCCTGTCGTCGGCCTGCTCCGCCGTCGCTCCCACAGCGCGCGAGCCGCGATTCCCACGTCGAATCGCTTCCTCTCCCTTCGTCGTTCAGGTGCCGCGCGTTCGCGCGTCACGCTCACGCATGCTTCTCGCGCGCTGCATTGCTGCGCGCGCGGGGGCGACCACCTGCGCAGTCCTCACGAGGGCCGCGTAGCGCACAACGTCGCAGTGCTTGCACTGCACGCGGTGCGGCTCACCTTCCCACCGGGGGAGAAGGGAGCACCACAACCTCCGTTATTGGAGAGTAGTATCATGGCACCAGCCAAAAAGGCCGCGAAGAAGTCGGCAAAGAAGGGTGGCCGCAAGGTCGCAAAGAAGGGCGCGCGTAAGGCCGCGAAGAAGGGCGGCGCGCGCAAGGCCGCGAAGAAGGGTGGCCGCAAGGTCGCGAAGAAGGGCGCACGCAAGACGGCCAAGAAGGGCGCGCGCAAGGCTGCAAAGAAGGGTGGCCGCAAGGTCGCGAAGAAGGGCGCCCGTAAGGCCGCGAAGAAGGGCGGCGCTCGCAAGACGGCGCGCAAGTCCGCTGGTCGCAAGACCGCGAAGCGTGCCAGCAGCAGCAGTGCGTCGTCCGACTCGTCGGCTTCGTAAGCTCCTCGTTCGCGCAGTTTGAAGTGCACAAACGCGAAGGCGCCGGCATGTCTGCCGGCGCCTTTCACGTTCCTGTCATTCGCTGATCTGCTTTTCGCGGATTCGCTTATCGCGTGGCAAGTGCCAATTGCGATTCGTCCAGCGGCAGTTCGTCCAGCAGCAGCACATCGTCGGGCACGGGCCCCCAGACGAATGCAGACAGGCGTGAAGGCTGATCGCCGCGACCGCCATCCGAGATGACGATGCCGATCGGTTCATGTTCGTGTGTTGTCGAACGAGTCAGGCGCATGGGCGGTCCTCCACCCGAAAAATTTGAAGCGCGTTACACGGCGAGATTCCAACGCCGTACTGCCCGCTTCCAAGGCAACCGTGGTGCCATCAATCGACGATTTGTAAGCCATTACACAGCAACACTTTGCGTGCTTTGCTCGTCGCAGGTCCCGCCCGTTGTGTCATTAGAACACGTCACTTCCACGGCAAAAGTGTCGCACTGACACGCGCAGGGACCTCAGCCAGACTCAGGCGACGGCGTCCTTCCTCGCCATGAACGTTTCGCGGGTACCCGAGGCAGGCTCGATGGAAATCGTCCATCCGCGGTAACGCGAGCGGAGCTCGTCCATGGGAAGCGCGACGCTCGATGCATCGGTGCCGGCAACGATCGACTCGACCAGATGCACACCGCCGTCGACAGTCGCACTCTGCAGCACCTCGATCACGCGATCGCGATCCTGCGGAGAAAGTCCGGCGAACGCCGATGGTGAACAGACGACGGCATGCAGCTCGACATCGGGTGCCCACGCGCCCAGTTCGGCGCAGTAGCTGCGAACCCACCGCGTGAGACCCGCAGCTTCCGCGGCACGAACGACGCGCTCCACCGCGTCCTGTTCCGGCTCGATCGTGGTCACGGCACATCCACGTGCGGCGAGATAGAGCGCGGGACCTTCCTGCGACGCACCGGCAACCAGCACGTGCCGATCCGACGTGTCCTTGAGTGCACGCACGAGCACCGAATTCGCGTCGAGCCCCCAATGTTCGGGACGACGATACGCCTCGAGCGTCTTGAGCCGGCGACGCTTCCAGGTGGCGTACGAGGGCAGGCGCAGTCGTTTCGCGAGGATGCGATCGACTTCCTGCCAGACCACGATCTCGGTGAGTGTCTGCTGCGCCTCGTTTCTCAGAACCGCGACTGCCTCGTCGCCGATCTTGAGCAGCGAACTGCGCGAAACCGAGTCCTTGTAGTCCTCGATCTCGCGCTCGACGTACAGCTCGTACTCGTGCTTCAGTGACCGGGGAGAATTGATCGGGGGGCCCCGTGTGGAAGACTGTGGAGAAAGTATGCAATCGAGCATCATTCCGCCATGCCCGAACTACCGGAAGTCGATGATGCTGCTCGACGATTACGCACGGCGACGGTCGGTCGCACGCTCGTGCGCGTGACCGCACTGCATCCCTCGCAACGACGCTCACTCACTGCCGTTGCCGCGACATCGCTCGCAGGGCGAAGCGTCGTCGCCGTGGTGCGGCGAGCCAAGCTGCAGCTCGTGGAATTCGACAGCGGCCACACGCTGGAGGTGCACTTCCGCATGAACGGCGACTGGGCGATGTCGTTGCAAGCTGACCAGCCGCCGCGGCACGAACGTGTGCGGTTCGATTTCTCCGACGGCACGCGCGTCTCGCTCGTCGACAGCCGTGCCCTCAGTGTGCTGACGGTGCACCAGCCGGGTCGCCTGGCCTTGCCGGCGTACGGGCCTGAGCCGCTCGACGACGCGTGGACGGCCGAGCTGTTCCGCGTGGCACTCTCGACTCGTCGCGGTCCGATCAAGCCGGTGCTGCTGGACCAGCGTGTCGTTGCCGGCCTCGGAAACATTTACGCCGCCGAGTCGGTGTGGGAAGCGCGCATCGACCCGCGCACGCCGGCGAACACATTGTCGAAAGCGCGTGTGCTGCGATTGCACGAGGCGATTCGCACGGTGCTCGAGCGTGCGCCGGCCGGTCGCTACTACGCAACCGAGGATGCGCGCTCGTCGGCGGAGGACGACGCGTGGCGTGTCTATGGAAAGGAAGGCGAGCCGTGTCGCAGGTGCGGACGTGCGATCAAGCGCCTCGTGCAGGCTGGGCGGAGTACGTTCTGGTGCCGTTGCCAGCGGTAGCCCCGGCCACCCGCGCCGTCCCAATCGCGTGCGCCTCGTCGAACACCGCGAGTGTCTCGGACGCACACTTGGCCCACGAGAACTTGGCGGCATGCTGGGGACCCAGCGCCATGTGACGATCGCGCAGTCCCGGCTCGTGCAGCAACCGCGACATCTGTGCGGCGAGCGCCTCCGCATCGTTCCACGGGAAGTAGAGCGCCGCTTCACCGCCTACTTCCGGGAGCGAACTCTCGGACGCGCAGATCACGCAGCCGCCCGCCAACATCGCTTCGGAGACAGGAAGTCCGAATCCTTCGTAGCGCGATGGAAACACGAGCGCGGTCGCTTTCCGGTAGAGCGTCGCCAGCTCGCCATCGCTCACATATCCCGCGGCGCGCAGCCACGGTGCAACCTTGCCGTCGCTGTCCGGCTTCACGCCCGGCCCGCACTGCACCAGGGGCACGTTCTCTCCGCGCGCATGCAACAAGGCCATCGCGCGGTACAGCACCGACAGATTCTTCCGCGCGTCGTGCGCGCCAACCGTCAGGAAGAACGGGCCGTCGATGCCGAGACGCGCCAGCGTTTCCGACTGCGCGCCGGCGGCAATCCGACAGTCGTCAGCCGCGAGCAATGTCACGCGCAGCTTGGACGCATCGACGCGCAGCAGGCGCCTCACCTCGCTCGCCGTGAACGTCGAGATGGTCAGGATGAGCGTCGCGTGGTCCGCGGTGTCCTGGTAGCGATGCCGCTGCTTGAACCGTTTCCACACCTTCCACCACCGGCCACCGAACTCCAGCATCGGAGCGAGGTCCTGGATGGTGGCGACCATCGTCGCGCGACGTGCGCGGGGGTTGATCCTGTTCCACGGGTACCACACGATGTCGGCCGAACTCCCTGACAATTCGGAAACCGGCGCCACCGTGCACCGCTCGGCGAGCGCCGGTGCGAGGTCGACCATTTGCTGGCGCAGCGGCTCGAGGTCGCGCGCGCGCCACACGTACAGCGTGAACCGCAGATCGGGGCGCTGCAGCGACAGCTGCAGCAGCACGTTGCGCACGTAGCGACCGATGCCGCGCTTCTCGCGCAGAAGTCGCGTCGCCTCGACACCGACATGCTGTACCCTGCTTGCGGTTTCAGTCACGCCGTCGATCGTTCCGATGCCAAGGGTGAAACTCCAGCCACTCGAGGAGGCTCCGGCTCCCCCTCAGTCCATCGCTTCGAGCAGCGCGCCCTTGAGATAGCCGGTCTCGGGCACCGTGAGCAGCTCCGGGTGGTCGAGTGGCTGGCCCGTGATGCTCCGCAGCGCGACGCGTCGGCCGCTGTCGACCACGGCCTCGTGCAGCACGGAGAAGAACATCGCGCGGGACAGGTGGAAGCTGCAGCTCGCCGTGAATAGTACGCCGCCCGGCGACAGCAGGCGAATCGCCTGCAGGTTGATGTCCTTGTAGCCGCGGATCGCCCCGTCGAGCGCCCCGCGTGTCTTGGCGAACGCCGGTGGATCGACCACGATCGTGTCGAAGCGCCGCCCCTCGCGATTCCAGTCGCGCATGATATCGAAGGCATCGCCTTGCACCGCGTCCACGTTCACGAGGCCATTCATTTCCGCATGTGCATTGACGCGCGCGAGCGCCGGCGCCGACACGTCGAGCGCCGTGACTCGCGTTGCGCGCCGGGCCATGTGCAGTGCGAATGAGCCGTGGTATGCGAAGCAATCGAGTGCCTCCCCGTGTGCTGCGTCACCGATCAGGACGCGGTTTTCACGCTGGTCGAGAAACGCACCCGTCTTCTGGCCGTCCCACGGCGCGGCGATGTAGCGGATTCCATGTTCCTCTACCTCGATGGTCCGCGGCACGTCACCAAACAGCAGACGCGTCTCACGTGGCAGCCCCTCGCGCCCACGCGCCGCTGGATCGTTGCGGGCAAGAATGCCGCGACAGCCCGTGAGCTCGACCAGCGCACCGACGATGCTGGTCGTCCACGCGTCGGCGCCGGCCGACAGAATCTGCACCACCAGATACTCGCCGTAGCGGTCGACGACCACCGATGGAAGACCGTCGCCCTCGCCGTGCACGAGCCGGTACGCGTTGGAGTGTGCCGACAGCGCTGCGCGCCGCGCGATTGCCGTGCCGAGACGCGCGTGCCACCAGGCCGCATCCGGTTCGCGCGCCGGATTGCCTTCGATGTGCCGGAGCGAGATCTCCGACGCCGGGCTCCAGAGCGCCCAACCCAGCGGCTCTCCTCGTGCCGATTCGACGCGCACGATACCGGCCGGCGCATCCGGCCGATCGACGACATCGCTGCGGAAGATCCAGGGGTGACCGCCCTTCAAGCGCTTCGTGCCGCGCGGCGAAATCGTCGCGAGCGCGCGCTTCAGCGTTGCATCGGTCAATGATCGATCACTTGGCGCGGGCGGCTGGACGACCCGACGCAGCACGCGCCGATTCCCGCGCCGCTTCGCGTGCTGCACGACGCACCTCGGCGATGGCGCGTTCGTGCTCCGCGAAGGTCGTGCGGAACTCATGATGGCCGTCCGGATGCGCCACGAAATAGAGGTATGGCACGTTCGCGGGCGCGAGTGCCGCCGCGATCGATGCTTCGCCCGGCGACGCGATCGGCCCCGGGGGCAGTCCGGCGTTGCGATACGTGTTGTACGGCGAGTCGACTTCGAGGTCCCTGTACAGCACACGCTCGGTGTGCGCGGGCAGGGCATACTGCACGGTCGGATCGGCCTGCAACGGCATGCGGATCTTCACTCGGTTCCAGTACACGGCCGAGATGATGGGGCGCTCCTCGGCCTTGCGCGCTTCCTTCTCGACGATCGACGCCATCGTCATGGCTTCGTGGCGTGTGATGCCGAGCGCCGTGAGTCGAGCATTCCACTCGGGCTTCCAGACGGTCTCGAAACGTTCGAGCATCGCCGTCACGGCTTCGCGTGCCGTGGTGCCGACGCTGAACGTATACGTCGCCGGAAAGAGATATCCCTCGAGCGTTTCAGCCGGAACGTCGAGCTTGCGCCGCCACTCCGCGTCCGCCGCCGCCGCGCGCACGGAGTCCTCCGGCACTCCGAGCGCCTTCGCCAGCAGGGGTGCGATGGCCCGGATGTCGAAGCCTTCCGGAACGACGACGGTGCGCGATGCACCGCGCCCCTTCACCAGCGTAGCGAGCACCGATGACCATCCCTGCCCGCGTACGAACTCGTACTGCCCGGGTTTGATCGCGCGATCCTTGTTGCCGAGCGATGCATAGAAGCGGAAGGCACGCGGCGAGGTGATGATGCCGGTACTGACGAGCGAATCCGAGACCGTGCGCACCGTCGCCCCGCGTGGAATCACCACGGTCACCTTCTCCGTGGACGCGCCGGAGTCGCCGATCTGGCGGTTGAGCCAGAAGCCGGCGATCGCTACGAGCGCGAGCGCGCCAATCACCAGACGGCTCAGGGTACGACCACGACGACGCGCCATCAGAATCCTCTCATGAACGTTCCGGCTCGTTGTCCATCCGGTCGACGATTCCGTCAACCGCAGGCGCAGGCTCCACGAGTTCGCCGACGGTCACGCCCTGCGATGATGCACGCAGGACGCCATCCAGCAATATGGCAGCCGCGAGCGCATCGACATCGTCCTTGCGACCGCGCGTGGAGCCGCCCTGCGCCTTGATGCTGCGAAGTGCAGCCGAGGTCGTGAAGCGCTCGTCTACCAGGCGTACCGGCAGCGGCTGGCGCGCGGCGAGTTTCTGCGCAACCTCGCGGACCTCGAGCGAGCGCGGCGTTTCGTTGCCCGCAGGATCGATCGGCAGCCCGAAGACGTAGCCACCCACACCGAGCGCGTCGCCCTGACGTATTATTTCGGCGACCGGAGGGCGCTTTCCGACACGGCGTGTGATGACGCCGGCGGGCGATGCGAG
>DASQZA010000218.1:0-6690 GCA_035638935.1 Gemmatimonas sp.
GCTGCCGGACACGTGGATGCGCGATCACCGCAAGCTCGTGTTCTACGACATCGACGAGTCGGATCCCTTTGCCGGCGAGGCGATCTTCACCGGTGCAGGCGTGGGCGAGCATTACGCTAGCGACTTCTGGGAAGACCGGTCGATCATCGTTCGTGGTCCGGTGCTGCTGTCGCTCAAGAGCGCGGCGCGTGATGCATTGCTGAAGCAGGGTATGCCCGCTGCCGACATTCCGGCAGCGCTCCAACCGCGAGCGCTCCCTCGAGACTACTACGAGAAGGTGAACGCCGGTCCAGCGCGCTGGGGTGCTGGCCTGCGCGCTGCGGGATTGCAAAACGGCACGGGGTTCGACGACAAGCAGATCAACGTGGCCAAGGCGGTACTCTACACGCTGATGCCGGCCGGATCGGTCATCAAGATTCCTGATTCGCTCTGGAACGGCACCTTCTGGGGTTCGGCGCTCGTCGGCGCGGCGCTGCGCGGTGTGCGCGTCGTGGTGATGGCACCATCGCTGGCCAATGCGCCGGCACGTGTCTTCGGGTCGATGGTGCGCAGCCGTGAGCTGCTTTGGCGCCTGCTCGCTGCATCGGATGTGCTGTCGGCCGAAATTGCGGAAAATGGTGGGCTGCTCAAGGTGGGCATTTATAATTCGTCGCTGCCGGTCAGCGACAATATTGGCCGCCTGCGCGGTATCAACCGCACCCTCTCGCAACACACGTGGCTCAGGGAGTTGTTCGGGTTTCCCGAGCCGGTATACACGGGGCTCGCACGGCTCTCCGCGGAGTTCGACGCGAAAGCTGCCGCCGACTCGGCGAGTGGACGTGCAACACGGAACGCCAGCGGATTTGCGTCGGAGGGGCGTACCTTGCTGCACCTCAAGGCCAATTACTTCGCATCGCGCGAAGCATGGCGCGTCATGGCACGTGACGAATGGGTCGGCGTGATGCGTCAGTTCGTGCAGGAGCGCATCGACGAGACCAGCCGCAAGTCGACGCGGCTCGATGTGCTGCCCGCCGCCTTCGGCGCGCCGGCTGCATCCGGTACAGCGTCACAGCTCGGGGACGCGGTCGTTCGACAGTGGCTCGAGGACACGCCGGCGAACGCGCGTCGGAGCGTGATCTTTTATACCGTGCTTGGCTCCGCCAACCAGAATGACCGGAGCATGGTGAGCGATGGGGAAGCAGCATTGCTCCTCGCCGACTGGCCGGCGGTGATACCGTATCTCGATCTGCTGACGCTGGTGGGGCAGTGCGAGTGGATCGAAAACACAACGGAGCTCGAGACGTTTCTCCCGCGCAAAGGTGTCTTGCAGACGGGCATGGCCCACTGGTTCAAGTTCGTCTTCTAGGGTAGGACACGCGTTGCGTCCGAACCGGACCGCGTGCATATCGTTCCTGCATGACCAACCCGTATCCCACGCTCGACGACATCCGCGCGACTCGCGACCGACTTGGCGATCTCGTGGTCACGACCTCCGTTCGCCGCCTGCGCGACGACGCCCTGGCTGCGGCGGTCGGCGAGAGTACTGAAGTGTGGCTCAAGGAGGAGCTGTTCCAGTACACCGGCAGCTTCAAGCCACGGGGCGCGCTGTCGGTCATGCTGCGCCTCGCACCGGATGCGCTCGCCCGTGGCGTGACTGGCGTCTCGGCCGGCAATCATGCAATGGCGCTCGCATTCGCATCGCGCACGCTTGGCACCACGGCTACCGTCGTGATGCCGAGGACGGCGAACGCGTTCCGTGTGGCGCGCTGCCGCGAGCTTGGTGCGACGGTGGAGCTGGTGGACAACATCACGGAGGCGTTCGCCCGGGTGCGCGAGATCGAGGCGGCCGAGGGCCGCACGTTCGTCCATCCATACGAGGGGCCTTTCACGGCACTCGGCACCGCCACGGTGGGGCTCGAGTTCATCGAGCAGACGCGCGCGCAGGGAGCGTCGCTCGATGCCGTGGTCGTCGCCGCTGGCGGCGGAGGGCTGACGGGTGGCGTCGCATGCGCAATCAAGCTTCTGAGCCCATCGACTGCCGTGTACGTCGTCGAGCCCACTGGTGCGGACACGATGGCTCGGTCGTTCGTGAGCCGTCAGCCGGAGTCGCTCCCACGCGTGAACACGATCGCCGATTCGCTTGGCGCGCCGCGCACCGAACCCTATTCGCTCTCGCTCAACCTGGCGTTCGTGGACGAGGTCGTGCTGGTGACCGACGCGCAGATCCGGGACGCGATGCGACTGCTGTTCCGGAGCGCGAAACTGGTGACTGAGCCTGCTGGCGCTGCGGCGCTTGCAGCGTTGATGTATCCGCTGCGCGAGCGGTTGGAGGGGCAGCGCGTCGGAGTCGTAGTGTGTGGGGGGAATACGGATGCGGCGACATTCGGCGCGCAGCTTGCCGACACGACGAATATGGATGAGCTCGCAAGCCGCTGACTTCGGCCACATGATCGATGATACGGCGCTTGCTGCGTCCGGCGACCAGGACCATTATTGGCGATGAATGGCAGTTCATGTGATCGCGGAGCCTGAAGTAGCTCGCGTTCGCTGCCCTCAATTGTCCCTCCGAGGTTCATCCATGCGATTTTCTGCACGTGTCGTCGCGGTTGCCGCACTCGTCTCGGCGCCAATGGCGCTTTCGGCGCAGGTCGTGGCCAGCGACGCCAGTTATACGATCACGCGATCGACTGGGCACGCGTTCAACTCGATTGCCGGTACTGGTGCCCAGTTGGTGCCTGACATGGCCGATGATGCGTTTGCCAGTGTACCGATTCAGACTTTCAGCTTTTACGGGAACGTGTATAACACCGTATATGTGAGTACCAACGGGATGCTTGCATTCGGTGCGGTCGATGTCGGTGCCGTCAACAGCAATTTCTCCACTCCACAGTTGGGCACACCAATCGTAGCTGCTTATTGGGATGACCTACTATTTGACGGGCCAGCCGCACTGTATGGACTGACGGTTGACAACGTGACGACGATCGAGTGGAACAGTGCTCTGTACTACTTTGACACGAACAACCGGGTCACCTTCCAGGCAATCATTAACTCTGCGAGCGGCGTCATTACGCTCAACTACGGCGACGTCGATGGCGGCGTATTTGCCCTCGGCGCACAAGCAACCGTCGGTACTAAAGGTCCATCGACATTTGCACTGGTCGGACACAACACCTCCGGCACCGTAAACTCCGCCGATCGCCTAACGATCGCGCCCGTCGGCACCAGCACCGTCCCCGAGCCCACGACCTGGGCCCTCATGTTGGGCGGTCTTGGAGCGGTGGGCTTCGCGGCGCGACGCCGTCGATCGCAGTCGAACAACTGAACGGAATAACGACGCGCGCAGGAACGAGCGGGGCGACTGATTACAGTCGCCCCGCTTTTTTGTCCCCCGAGCACCCCGCGTTGAATCGCAACGCGGCCTCCGGCCGTACTCGTTGCATGCCCTCCGAACACACCCTGCGCCCACTCGACGCGCTCAATACCCGCGTCATGTCGCACCCCGCCGCGGCGCGACTCACCCTGTTCTGCCGCATCCTGCTCGCCATCGCATTCATCCCGACTGGCAGCGTCAAGCTGATGGGGGAGCGGTTCACGACCTTGGGAGTCGATACGCCGGTGGGTGCCTTCTTCGAGGCGATGTACCACACGGGAGGCTACTGGCGCTTCCTGGGGCTGTCGCAAGTGCTGGCCGGTGTGCTGCTGCTGATTCCCGCCACCGCATTCTATGGGGCCGTGCTGTTTCTCCCGATTCTCGTCAACGTCGTCGTGGTCACGATCGCGATCGACTTCAAGGGCACACCGGTGATCACGGTGCTCATGCTGTTGGCGAATCTGTGGTTGCTGGCTTGGGACTGGCCGCGGTGGAGAGCTGTCCTGCTCGCGCCGGATGCGCCGACGCTCACGAACCGGTGGAGCACGTTGGAGCGGGCCGGTTGGATGATTGGTGGAGCAGCACTCCTGGCGTTCTTCTTCGGCGCTCGTGGTCTCGCAATGCGCGGCATGGTCGGTGTACTCGTAACGATCGGCTGCGTGGGTGGTACAATGGTCGTCGCGGCGTGGATACGAGGGAGCCGCCGGGCGCGCTGACGCACTGCCGCGTGCGTACGGCGCATACGCTGCGTGTACCCTGTGATAGCTTGCGCGCATGTCGCGTATTGTTATCACAACATGGGGCTCATACGGTGATGTAAACCCGTACCTCGCCCTCGGCACTGCGCTGCGGGCACGCGGCCACGACCCCGTCCTGTGCATGCCGCCGTTCTACGAGCTGGCGGTTCGAGCGGCTGGGCTCGAGTTCACGCCCGCTGCGCCGGACGCCGACCCGGATATCGACCACGAGATGATCCGGCGTGTGACGCACCCAACGAAGAGCGCGGAGGTCATCTTCCGCGAAGTGCTGCTGCCGTCGCTCGCCGAGTCACATGCACTGCTCTCCGCCGCCGTGCGCGGCGCCGATCTCATGGTCAGTCATCCGACCACGCTGGCCGCACCGATCGTCGCCGAACAGACGGGAATCCACTGGATTTCGACGGTGCTCGCGCCGATGAACTTCATGTCGGCGCACGATCCCATCATTCCGCCAATGGCACCGTGGTTGCGCCACGTGCCGTTGGCCGTACTGCAAGGTGCCACGCCGACGCTCGCCCGACTTGGTCGGATGGTTGGTGCGCACTGGACGAAACCAGTGCAGGATTTCCGGCGATCGGTCGGCCTCGCTCCCGGAGCAAACGCAATCTTCGAAGGGCAGCATTCGCCGGAAGGCGTACTCGCGCTCTACTCGCCGGTGCTCGGCGGGCCATTCCCTGACTGGCCCGCGAAGGTGACCATCACCGGTCAGCTGCGCTACGACGCGTCGTTCGGCGCCACCCTCAGCGAGGAGCTGCAGCGTTTCCTCGATGCCGGTGATGCACCGATCGTCTTCACCCTCGGCAGCTCGGTCGTCGAGGTGGCCAGCGGATTCTGGGATGAGAGTCTCGAAGCCGCTCGTCGACTCGGGCGTCGCGCGGTGCTGCTCTCGGGACGCCATCACACCGCGCGCCTGCGTGCCGCCGCGCCCGCGGGTGTGATCGCCGTCGAGGGTGCACCGCATTCGCTGCTCTTCCCGCGAGCGGCCGCAATCGTGCACCCCTGCGGCATGGGAACCACGGGCACCGCACTCGCGTCGGGGCACCCGATGCTCGCGGTTCCGTACGCCAATGACCAGCACGATACGGCGTGGCGTCTCACACGCCTCGGCGTGGCGCGCACGCTCTATCCTTCGCAGTATCGCGCCGCGACGGCAGCGCGAGAGCTGTCCCTGCTGCTGATGCAGCCCGAGTATACGCGACGCGCGCGAGACGTCGCCGACCAAGTGGCGCAGGATCGTGGTGTCGATGCCGCCTGCGAGGTGATCGAACGAGTGCTGGCCGCAGGTTGAGATTCCAGGCGGTCGCTACCGGTCCGCCCCAACGGGCGGTATCGGGAGCCGACTTTGAATGTCGCGCAGCATTGCGCGCACTTCGTCCAGCTCCGTGTCAGCCTTCTCGCTCGAGGGCGTGAGGAACCACGAAGCTACGAGCCCGGACAGCGTGCCGAAGATGCCCACGCCTCCCGCCATGAGAAAGACTGCGACGATGCGTCCGCCCGTCGTTACCGGATAGCGGTCTCCGTAGCCGACCGTGCTCATGGTCGTGATTGCCCACCACAGCGCATCACCCGCCGTGGTGATGTTGGACTCGGTCGCCGTTTCGAACTCGAGCACCGCGATGCACGCCGTCACGAGGAGCAGAAGGCCAAGCAACACGGCCGCGAGCAGCGTACTCTGCTCCCGCTTCGCAACGAGCAGGCTGGCGATCGCACGCGCCGAGCGCACGGCGCGCAACACGCGCAGGACTCGCACGATGCGGGCAAACCGTCCGAATCGCAGGACCCCGACGGCTGGGATGCTCGAGAGAAGGTCGATCCACCCCCACTTCACGAAGTAGGCAAGCCGATTGGGCGCCGTGTACAGTGAATGGAGAAAGTCCACGAAAAACAGCGCACACACAGCTGTATCCGCGTGCTCCAGCAATTGCCGGCTCTCGGGCTCGAGCGGTACGGCGATGGAGATCGCGAGCGAGAGCAACGTCACGATGCTCAACGCCAGTACGAACAGTTGGTAGGGTCCGGCGTGTTCACGGGTATCGACGGAAGCGGTGCTCCCAGTCGAGTGGGTCGTATCGGTGTGGCGCATAGGGAAGTCTACGCGCCAGCACCGGGTCCGCACCCTGTCCGCACCTGTGGCGTAGCTGCCTGACGCGACCTGCGTCGAAATGCCCTAGGTCGAGAATGTCACGTCGACGTCCGCAGGCAACACACCAACGATGTCCGCCATGACGCCCTGCATCCCATCCAGCCGCAGTTCACGAAGCCTCGGCAAGCGAGCCAGGGCAGCGACGCCCGCGTTCGTCACCCCCGCACACCCGGACAGCTCGATCTGCTGCAGCGACGACATTCCGCCGAGCATCTCGAGGCTGCGGTCGCTGATCCGGGTGTAACTCGCGAAATACCTGGCGAGCCCCGGGAGTCGCGCAATGTGCGCGGTCGCAGCGTCGGTCGTCTCGCGGCAGTACATGAGCACCAGCCGCTCCAACGCATCGCACGCACCGATGTGGCGATACCCATCGTCGGGTACGTCGATCGGCATCAGCTCACGCAACGCCGGGAAGCTGGGAAGTGCCGCGAGACCCA
>DASQZA010000219.1:0-22152 GCA_035638935.1 Gemmatimonas sp.
GCCGTTGGTGGAGAATGCCTTGAAGCACGGGTTGGCGCCTGGACACCGCAACCAGCGCATTGTTGTGACGGCGAAGCGAAATGCCGGGGCGCTCGAGCTCATCGTCGAAGACAATGGCAAGGGTCTCGACGGACTGATCACCACCAGCGGACGCTTCATGGCGGCCCGCCCCTCGGTTGATGGTCTCGGCATCGGATTGACCAATACGCGATCCCGCCTCACGATGCTCTACGGCGATCGCTACGCATTCCGCATGAGCAACCATGCGGACGGCGGCTGCCGCGTGGAGATCCGGCTGCCTTTGGACTAGGCAGCCGGTTCCACTCGCTACGCGAGCCGCGCTACCCGCGCCGCGTTGCCTCGGCCGATGGTGCGCGACTGCTTTGCTGATCGACGGCCGCCAGCCCCTTCACCGCAGGGCCGTTGACGACGTTGCCCTCGGTCGTGAAACGCGACCCGTGGCACGGGCAATCCCACGTTTTCTCCGCCGAGTTGAAATCGACGATGCAACCGAGATGCGTGCACACCGCGCTTCGCACCGACACCACGCCGGC
The DNA here is from genome assembly GCA_035638935.1 of Gemmatimonas sp. Taxonomy (GTDB): domain Bacteria; phylum Gemmatimonadota; class Gemmatimonadetes; order Gemmatimonadales; family Gemmatimonadaceae; genus Gemmatimonas. The sequence goes on from DASQZA010000219.1 coordinate 555, forward strand.
CTCGTCGCGATAGACCGCAAGCTTCCGCGCGCCGTCGCGCAGGATGCGACCCTGGCCAGGCGGCACCTCATCGATGCTCTGCACCTCGCCCGGAGTCACGAGGTCGACGTATTGCGCCGCCACGTTCGCGTTCTCCTCGATCCACGTCGGCGCGGTCTTGAGCGAGATGCGTGACGGGTCGAACAGTGGCGCCCAAGGGTTGTCGACGCCGTTCACGAGGTCGCGCAACAGCAATCCCGCAATCGCGCCGTGCGTGATGCCATTCCCCGAATCGCCAGTCACGATGTACACATGCTTGTCGCCCGGATTGCGGCCGATGAACGCGACATAGTCGACGGGCTCCATCACTTGACCGCTCCACCGGGCAATGACGTCGGAGATCGGGAAGCGAGCGCGTGTCCATCGCTCCAGCGTGGCAAAATGTTCGTTCTCGTCATCCTCCTGTCCGGTCTTGTGGTCTTCCCCACCCGCAATCAGGACGTCATAGTCGAGCGACGCCTCGTCGCGACCATGCAGCAGTCGCACGTAGTGGTACATCTCGAGCGTGTCCCAATACAAGCCGAGCGGCACCGCGTCCCTCGGCACCTTCGCCGCGAGCACGTACGTGCGGTATGGCGCCTGCTTCGTGTGCATGGTGACGCGGTCGTTGATCGGCGAGTTGGTTGCCACCACCACGTCGCGTGCACGCACGGTGAACCCGCCAGCGAGTCGCACCGTGCACGGTTCGGCGTCCGAGCCATCTGCGACCTCGACGACGTGTGCCCCCGAGAACAGTTGCCCGCCCGCGCGCGTGACGGCGTTCGCGAGCCCCGCCAGGTAGCGCAGCGCGTGGAACTGCGCCTGGTTGGGGAAGCGTAGCACGCCCGCAGCATCGTCCCCCGGAATCACGTCTCGCAGCGGCCACGAATCGACCATCGACACGTCCGCGAAGCCCGACCGCCGGGCGGCCTCCTGCTCCGCCTCCAGCGTCTTCACGTCGTCCCCCCGACCAGGCGGCGCGAACCACCATCCATCGAGACGGATGAAATCGCAGTCGATGGATTCTTCCGCGACGATCGACTCGATGCGGTCGACGCCGGCACGAAAGCTCTCGCCGAGCAGTCGAGCCGAGTCTGCACCGTGAACCCGTTCGACTTCGTGATAGTAGTCGTCGAACGATGTCGCTACGTGCGCAGTCGTTCGTCCGGTTTCCCCACCTCCGATCCGGCCGTCGTCGAGCACGACCACGGCGCGCCCTGCGCGGGTGAGCTCGTACGCGGCGCTGAGTCCGGCCATACCTGCACCGATGATGCAGACGTCCGTGGTGAGGTCCCGCGACAACTGCACTGTGGCCGGCACGTCAGCCGTGAGATCCCAGATCGATGGGCGCGCACCTTCGGATTGTGTAGTCATGCGTCAGTCGTGGGCAGGACACATGCCAGCACGTACCAGGCAAAACGCGTCACCGGACGCTACGATACGAGTTCGGTCGAAGCGCGATCGATACGCACGCTTCTGCTGCGCTCCCTCTCTCCGTCTCTCCGTCTCCCCTCTCCCTCCTTCTCAAAGTGACCTCATCCAACACGCTGGCCTTGGGCGCATTGCTCGTGGCTGCCGGGATTGCTGCCGGCGGTTATCTCGCCGGTGATGGCGTGGCCCGCGCACGCACCGGGGATCGAACGGTCACGGTGCGCGGCGTATCCGAGCGGGAAGCAAAAGCGGATCTCGCCATTTGGCCGCTGCGATTGGTCGTTGCGGATGAGGACCTCGCGCGCGCGAACAGCACGCTCGAGACCAGTGTGCAGCAGACACGGGCGTTTCTGATCCGACAGGGACTGGACGGCGCGGGCACCGAGGTGACACTGCAGGAATTCTCCGTGCAGGACAATCGCGCCAATGGTGGTTACCAGGGCGCCCGCTACGTCATCCGGCAGACACTGGTCGTTCGCAGCACCAAGGTGGACGTGGTGCAGACCGCCAGTCAGCGCGTTCCTGAGCTGGTGCGCGCGGGAGTCGTGCTGTCCTCGGGACAGGAGTACGGCGGCGGCGGGCCGACATTCGTCTTCACTGGTCTCAACGCGCTCAAGCCGCCGATGATCGCGGAAGCGACAGCGCGTGCGCGTGAAGGCGCAGAACAGTTCGCCACCGACTCCCGCAGCGCACTGACCGGCATTCGCCGCGCAACGCAGGGCGTATTCGAGATCCTGCCCCGCGATCAGGCGCAGGGCATCTCTGAAGAGAGTCAGGTGACGAAGCGCGTGCGCGTGGTGACGACGGTCGAATACGGGCTGCGAAATTGAGCGACGTGGTGCCTCACGCGCGGCAATCCTTCTACGCTACGGACTGCGCTACGGAAGCTCCGCCCCAGGCTTGAACCGGCGAGCGGCGCTGTCCGGGCGCCACGGGTGCCGGGGCTCGAACTCGTTCCAAAGCAACGCCGAGATACGACGGATGAGCTGAAATCCTTCGTTGCTTTCGCCGTAGCTGGTGTCGACCGCGTTACGCGTGATCACCGAGAAGACGTAGTCGCCGGACGGTGCGTTGACGAGGACCACTTCGGAGCGCGAGCGATCGACGGCACCTTGTTTCGAAGCCGCCTGAACCCATGGCGGGATTTGCGAGAGCGCCTCGCCGTTCCAGTAGATGCGCGACAGAAATCGGTACATCTCCTCGCTGGCGCCCCGACTGACGGCGGTACCCGCCCGCACCATCGTGAGAAGACGGGCCATTTCACGCGGGGTCGTCTGCCCCCATCCGTGCTTTGCACGGTCCGCTTCTCGGCCTGCGACGCGTGAGTTCACGCGCGTGCTGTCGAACCCGTTCGCGGAAAGCCATCGGTTGACGGTCGCACCACCCACGATGCCCTGCAACCAGAGGGAGCCTGTGTTGTCGCTCGTCGTGATCATCAGCATGGCCACCTTGCCAAGCGCCACCTTCGACGAATCACGCAGCTTCGCGATGAGATCGTCGCCGGCATATTCCAGCGAGTCGCGATAGACGAGTGTCGTGTCCATCCGGAGTGCACCACGATGCACCGCATCGAACACTGTTGCCAGAATCGGCACCTTGACCATGCTGGCCGTGGGGAAGGTTTCGTCGGCGCGCACCGCAGCCGAGCGGCCTGTGGGAAGGTGCAGCACATACACGCCGACCTCACCCCGAAACCCGCGCACCGCATCATCGATGCGCATCTGCAGCATCGGATCGACACGGGGGGACGCTTGCGCCGCGCTGACCGGCGGCCGGTGCGTTGCGGGAGCGCAGCTGGCAAACAGCATCGCTGACAAACACGCGACGGCGCAGTGCATGGCGCCGCGCGTCACTGGACGGTCCGCCAGATGACATCGCTGCTTGCATTGCCCGTCCGGTCGATTGCGTTGAGCACGATGGCATCGGTCGCCGCCGCGCCGGCACCGGCAGGCACGTCCACCGTGCGTGTGCTGACTGGCACGAGCCGCTGAGACCATCCTGTCGCATTGCGCCACCGCAGCAGCCACCAGGACAACGGTTCGCCCCCATCACCGCTGATGGCGACCCGGAGCACTGGCGCACCCGCGGCCGAGGCGCTGCTGACCGACATGGTGGGCGGCTGCGGCACGACGGCGTCGAGCCACGGCGTGGCGGGAACGAGTGCACGAGCCGCGAACGTCGCAGTCAGGGCCGTCAGCAGCCCGTCGCGGTTGCTCATGACCGACGAGGTATTGTACAAAACCGCTCCGGTGGGGCCCCCGGCACCCCCGGCCCGTTGGCGCAACGCCGAGACCTGCGCGACGATCTCGCCGGCTGCGTACGCGCTCGTCGTCCCATCCGCCACCCTGTATGCGGCGAGCCCAGGCCAGAGGTGACGGCGCATGCTGTTCTGTGCAGTCCACCAGTCGGTCAGCGCGTTGAAGCTCTGCCCCGTCGACGCGATCGACCAGTACAACTGCGGCGCCAGGTAGTCGGCCCATCCTCGCTGCAGCCACAGTCGCGAATCCGCGTAGATCGACGCGTACGAATCGAGGCCGACGATGCCCGGTGGATTTCCTGGACGCCAGATGCCGAATGGGCTGATGCCGACACGTATGGTCGCGCGCGACGCATGGGACTCTGCGTAGAGGCGCTCCACGAACCGGTTGACGTTGTCGCGCCTCCAATCGGCGCGCGCCAGTGCACCGCCGCCAGCGCGATACGCGTCGAACTCGGCACCGTCCGGGAAGTCGAGCCCCGGACATGCAGTCGTCGGATACGGGTAGAAGAAGTCGTCGATGTGCACCGCATCCACGTCGTAGCGCGCGATGACATCCTTGACGACGTTGATGGCCTGATTCTGCACGACGGGGGACGCAGGATCGAACCACAGCGCTCCGCAGTACAGCCGCACGACCGATGGTGAACGTCGCCCAAGGTGTGTTGGCGCGAGGCGCACGGTGTCGCCCGCATTGCCGCCGCGGAACGGGTTGAACCATGCATGCAGTTCGAGCCCGCGCTGGTGTGCCGCATCGACTGCGAACGCGAGTGGGTCCCAACCAGGGTCGGACCCCTGCGTGCCGGTCAGTGCGCGCGACCACGGCTCCAGCGTCGAGCTGTACATCGCATCACCAGAGGCACGGACCTGCAGAATCACGGCATTGAGCCCAACGTCGCGTGCACGGTCGAGGATGGCAAGCAACTCGGCTTGGGCGGCCGCCGGGGTCAGTCCGGTGCGCGAGGGCCAATCGATGTTGGCTACGGTAGCGATCCACAAGCCGCGGAACTCACGCGCGATGGGAGGCACGATCAACGCGGTCGGCGGTGGAGGAGTGACCGGCGGGGTCCCCGGGCCGGCTGGACTCTCACCATTGCACGCCGTCACCAGCAGGAATGCGAGCGCACACGCGAGGGACAGACGCCGCGCGCCGTTCGTGGATTGGACCGATGGCTGCATGCAGGAGGACGAGGTGAGGGAGCGGGGAGTGCTGCTGGCAGGAGCGCACACGGCGAAGGCGCGCAACGTGCGCAAGCTGCGCGCGAAGCACTGGTTGCGCTATGGTGCGAGGGTGCGTACCAGTACGCATGGAGCAACGACAGATGGACAGCGCTACCCTCGAGTTCCTCGGTGGCCTCGCGCACGAGTTGCGCACGCCGTTGGGCGCAATCGGCGGCTACGCAGAGCTGATGGAGCTTGGAGTACACGGTCCGGTCACCCCGGCGCAGCAGGACGGTCTCGGGCGTATCCGCCGGAACCAGGCGCTGATGGTATCCCTGCTCAACGCCTTCATGGCATACGCCGAAGTTGCCGCGGGTGATATCGACCTGGAGCCGCAGGTCGTGTCGCTCTCGCAGTCACTCGACGTATCCATCGGGGAGCTTTCCGCGTCCGCCAGCAGCCGTGCCGTTCGCCTCGAGCGACTGCCCGATCCAATAGGCGTCCGCAGCGAAATCACCGAAGCTGACGATGCGGTGCACGCGGACCGGCACTGCCTGAGCGCCGTGCTCCGGGAAGTGCTGCGAGACGCCATCGAGAGCAGTCCAGTCGGCGGCGCGGTGCAGATGGCGCTCTCGGCTGACGGCGTTCGCGCGCGCGTGGAAGTGAGAAGTAGCGGCGAGCCCATCAACAGCGAAACCCGTGACGCCGCGTTCCTGCCGTTCCACCGCGATGGCAAGGGTAGTCGCACGTCTGCATCGCCACATGCGCTCTCGCTGCCACATGCGCGGCTACTGGCCCGTCGCATGGGAGGAGACGTGCTGGCGCTCCCCGATCGCGAGTTTCGTGTAGTGGTCGCAGACTTCCCGCGCGTAGCGTGAGAGCGCAACGGAATCGAATGACTTGCGGCGGTCTGGCTGTCGGGGCGTATTTCTTGCTGCCCCGCTCGGCGAACGCATGCTGGACAACTTCACTCCGTTGAGTCTGCCTCGCCCGTGACCATCTCTCCCGCTTCAAACGGCAATACCGGCTCGGTTGCAGCCGGCGATGCACCACTTGTCCTGGTTGCCGAGGACAACGAAGACAACCGGATCATCGCGGCGACGATGCTCCGCCATTCCGGTTATCGAGTCGTCGAGGCCACGACCGGCGCCGAGGCGATGCGCATCGCGCGGACCGAGCGCCCTGCCCTGATTCTGATGGATGTCGGCATGCCGGATATCGATGGGTGGTCCGCGACGCGCACACTCAAGGATGACCCTGACACGCGGCACATCGTGATTCTGGCCTTCACCGCGCACGCGCTGCCGGGCGACCGCGATCATGCGCGCGAAGCGGGTTGCGACGGATATCTCGCGAAGCCGGTGGAACCGCTCCGCCTGGTACGCGAAGTCGGGCGCGCACTGGCTGAGGCCGCTGCCGGATCCAAGTCGAGCTAGCTAGAGCAGGATTGTGATATTTTCATAGTGGAACCGCGGGCACTCCCAGCGCTGCTTTGGGAACCTTGCGGTGTTTCATCGGGTATCATGGAGTTCTACCATCCTGATCCCGAGCACGGGTACGAACATGTCTGAAATTTTCGCACAGTTGGCCGCACCCTTCGCACCATCCGAGCTGGATTGGCGCGTTGCACGCAGCGGCATGAGCAACGGCAAGCCGTGGGCGCAGGTCCTCGTCTACATCGACGCACGGGCTGCGCGCGCGCGTCTCAACACCGTGCTCGGCCCCGAGAACTGGAAGGTCGAATACACGCACGGGCCGGCGAACGGCGTGATCGCGACCCTGTCACTTCGCATCGGTGGCGAGTGGATCGCGAAACAGGACGGCGCCGATGTCACCGACATCGAACCGGTGAAAGGCGGACTCAGTGGTGCGTTCAAGCGTGCCTGCGCCGTGTGGGGTATCGGTGAGTATCTGTACGATATCGGTGATTCCTGGGCGACGTTCTCGGAGCACGGGGCGCAGCGCGTCAAGATCGAAGGCGTCACGCATCGCTGGGATCCACCAAAGCTCGCCCCGCAGTTCCTGCCGCGCGGCACGACGGCACTGGCGCGCGAGTTCGACGAAGCGCTCGCAGCACACGACAGTGCTCCCAAGCCCGCGTCGCGCCCGGTACGGACGCCGAACGTCGAAACGGCTCGCGCCACACTGATGCCGTTCGGCCGGACGAAGGGTCGTACGCTCGGCGACATTCCGATCGAGGATCTGCGCAAGGCACGCGCGTGGGCCGAAGACAACGGAAAGTCGTATCCGGAGTTCATGGCCGCGTCGGCCGTCCTGCTGGCGAACGGCAGCGAAGCGGCCGCATAGGGTCCCGTCGCGTCGGACTGCGATGGGCTACAGCATGACGAGGCCTTGGCGAACTCCGGTCGCCACGGCCTCGGTTCGCGTATGGACGCCAAGCTTTGCGAAAATGGCAGCGAGATGAAACTTGACCGTGCTGGTCGATACCATGAGTTCGGCCGCAATCTCCGCGTTGCCATGACCGCTCGCGAGTCGTTGCAGCACCTGCCGCTCGCGGTCGGTGAGCCGCATGTCCTTGGCAACGCGCGAGACATGGGACGCACGAGGGTCGGCATCGTGCACCACGACGTCCGCCTCGGCTTCCGATCGGACCAGGCGGATGTCCGGATGGTCGCGCAACGCACGTCGTAGCGCGTTGCGCGTTCCCGGATCGTGTGGGGCGAGGTAAATCCGAAGCATGCCGATGCTACCCCGGCGAGAGTTTATCGGCGGCGGGAGCGCCCCTCGTGCTGCGGTCGCTCACCGACGGTCAACGAGACTGTCGCGGCGGCACCACCACGCCAGAGGGCGAGCACGATCGTGCGACCCACCGCTTCCGATCCCACCGCGCGGAGCAGGTCGTTCGGCTCCCGCACCGGCGCATCGTCCATGGCGAGAATGATGTCACCGACGATCAGGCCGGCGGTCGCCGCCGGTCCTCCGGCCACAACGTCCACCACCAGTAGCGCCATGTCGGACCCCGACGCCCCGCGCTCGCGCGCAACCGCGGGTACTGCCACGGATTGCATTGCGGCACCGAGCCACCCGCGCGGTACGTAGCCCTGCTCCACCACATGCTTGACGACGCGTTCGACGTCGAGCGTCGGGATTGTGGTTGCAAAATGACGACTGATGCCGCCGGAGTTGATGCCGAGCACGCGGCCTTGCGCGTCGACCAACGGGCCGCCGCCAAAGCCCGGGTGCAGCGTGAGACCCGACTGCACCAGCTGCGAATACTCCCCACCTTTCCATGAGCGCCACGGTCCGCCCACGGCGCTGACGGCGCCAAAGCCGACGCGAGGTCCGCTATCATCGATACGCGCGAGCGCCAGCACCAGGTGGCCCGGCTTGAGCGTCGCGCTGTCACCGAGGACCGCTGCCGTGGGGCGCTCGCTCGAATCGTCTGCAACCGCATGTTCGGCTGCTGAACTCGGATCGGCATTGGTGTCCAGACGCAGCACTGCGATATCGGCAGCGGCGTCACCACCGACCAACGTCGCGGGCACTGATCGACCACTTGGTAATGTTACCGTGATCCCGTGCTCGCGACGTACTGTCGCCGCCGTCGTGACGATCAGACCGTCGCGCCAGTGGACTCCGGTCGAAGCGAGGCGTGGTCGTGCATCTACGGCGACGACGCTTCCCGCGGCGGCGCTCACGGCGTCCGCGAGTGCGTCGGACAGCTGGGACAACGTCAGTGAACCGGGGCTGGAGTCGGCAGTCATGCGGGTGCTCCTGGAGAAAAGTCGGACCTGATGGATCACGCTGTCGCGTATAGGAAGCATGCGGGCGTTTCACGCGCGGTTGAACTGACCGATCGGCCAGTGTGCGGCGCCGCGAACCATCGAGGTGCATATCGTCGGCGCCCGTGACACATTCCGCGAATGAAGCTCGTCAAATACCTGGCAAATCTCGGGTACGGTTCGCGACGCGAGGTCGAGTCGCTCATCGCGCAGCGACGGGTACGACACGCGAACGGCGCCGCGCTCGACGCGCGCAGCACGCCGGAGCACGCGGACATTCGTGTCGACGACCGGCTGCTCGACCCCCCCCCAGGGAGCGTAATTTCCCTCCACAAGCCGGCCGGATTCGTCTGCTCGAGCAACGATGTCCCGCCGCTCGTCTACGATCTGCTGCCGGCGAGGTTCCGCCTTCGCTCACCGATGATGGCGACGATCGGGCGTCTCGATCGCGATTCGACCGGTCTGCTCCTGCTCACGGACGATGGGCAGATGAATCACCGCATCACCTCACCACGATCACACCTCGCGAAGACGTATGAGGTCGACCTTGCACGCGAACTCCGCGGCGACGAACAGGCGCTCTTTGCGAGCGGAACGCTGCGCCTCGAATCGGACCCCGAACTTCTTGCGCCAGCGGTCCTGCACGTGCTCGGGGCCACGCGCGCCCGCATCACAGTGACGGAGGGACGATACCACCAGGTACGGCGCATGTTCGCGGCGGTCGGTAATCATGTACAATCGCTGGCCCGCGTTTCCATCGGCGGCTTGACGATCGGCAGCCTGCCCGAAGGGGAATGGCGCCTGCTCGAGCCGGAAGATCTGGTCACGCTGTTCGCTTCACCGCCGTCAACACCTTGAAGCGCGGTCCGTCGTGCAATGTGCGCACGTGCCCGAATGCTCCCTCGACAAGCCGTTCGTATGGGAGCGTGCGATTGGCGACGATCTGCACCGAGCCCCCCGGAGCAAGCACGCGGTAGGCGTCGCGAATGAACTGCGCGGGAACCTCGAGATCCGTCGACTTGCCGACGTGGAACGGCGGGTTGCAGACGACAACATCGAAGCGCTCATCCCCCAACGCGGAGGCAATGTCGCTCGCAAGCACACGCGCTCGCACTCCAGCCGACTGCGCGGTGCGGGTCGCACAGCGCACCGCTTCGCTGTCCGCGTCCACCATGCAGACCGGGGTGCCCGTGACCAGGCCGGCAACGGTTCCCAGCGCGCCCGCGCCACATCCGATATCCAGAACCGATTGACCTTGTTCCAGCTGCATCACCTCGGCGAGCAGCGCGGTTGCGTCATCTGCATGCTCCCACGAGAAGACGCCGGGACGCGTGTGCAACGAGAGGTGGAGGCCGCGTAAGGTCACAGGTACTTCATGAAAGTGGTTGGGATCCAGCATCGGGCTCGCCAACGCAATCGGGTCCACCGGTGTTGCCGACCGCTTGACCGCCTGCGCGACATGGTGTCCTCCGCCCTGTGCGAGTGACTTGGCATTGCCGAAAACCGCCTCCATCGCGCGCACCGCCGGCCTGATCCCTTCTTTCACCGCGCCGCCTACGACGAGAGTGCCGCCCTCCTGCAGCATTCCAAAGGCATCAGAGAGCAGCTGTAACATCGCAACGCGCTCGTGCGGAACCCGAATCGCGACCACGTTGGCCGAGAGCGACCGCGGCAGCGACGATGCCCCGTGAGAAAGGTACGCCTCGCCCCGGCCCTCGATGTCGGCATTGGCGCCAGCGATGGCCACCGCGAGTGTCCGCTGCGCGGCTTCGTAGGACAGTATGTTGCGATCAGCCATGACCACGCGTGACGCACCGGCGGCCAATGCCACAGCACCGAACAGCCCGTTGCCGCAGTTCAGATACACGGCGACGTCGCCCACCGCCACGCGTGCATGCTCGGCGATCATCACCGACGCGCTGTCGACTTGACGGTGCGCAAACATGCCGGGCTTCGTACCGAGCCGGTAGCTTCGTTTGCCGACACGCACGGTGTCCTGTTGCCACGTGTAGTAGTCGAGCGCTGCGGGCGCCTGCGGTCGCGTGGTCATGAGTGACGCGGCGCGCTACTGTGGCAGCAGCTCGGCGGGCGTTACCGGGCGCACGCAGACGTCGATCGCGAGCCAGAGCACTTTCGACAGCGGATACGTCAGCGCGGGCAGCGACAGCATACCTGCAGCGCCGCCGTACGTCAGCGCATCCCAGGGCACGTCGGGCCACGTGAGGACCAGCGCGACGAGGAAACCGCCTGCGAAGATCGATTCCGACAGCAGCAGGTTTGCGAACAGGGCGCCGACGAAGTAACCGTCGTCGCTCCGTTCGAAACGAAAGCCGCACGCCGTGCAGCCTGGCCGCACCGTGGCCCAACCGGAGAGTACCGGCGCACGCCCGCAATTCGGACATTTCCCGCGGAACGCCCGTCCCGCGATGCGCACAATCGTGGCAAGCGAAGGAAGGGCGAGCCCGGTTTCCGTCGTGCGCTCTGCGGCGGTCATGGAAGTAGCGCTGCCATCGCGCCGCGGCTCGGCTCTGGTTTGCTCGTCTCGTCGCGCACTGGAACCAGGTTCATCGCAGGGTCGCAGGTCCCGCGGCGATGCGCGGGGTCCGTCGTCAAACGCTCACGAGCGGCGGCGAACGGCACGATCAACCGTGGAATATGACGCCTGCGGGCTCCTGAGGCTACGGAGCTCACGGGCGCGGTAGCCCGGCCAGTCCGAACCCACTGGAACCCCCGAACTCGACGACGCGTTTGCTACCCGAACATGCGGGTGCGAGCGGCCACGGTGAGTGCCACAACCCCGGGATGCTGCAGGCGACGTTCGGCGCTGATTGCATAGAACCGTTCCACGACGCTGGGGAGACGGCCGACGACACGGACTCCGTACTGACGTCGCACCTGCGCTTCGACCACGGTGGGCGCGAGGAACAGACCCATGCCCTCCTGCCCGAACACCTGCAGCAGTGCCACGTCCTCCACCTCACACTCGATCTTCGGATGCACGTTGGCGGCAGTACACCAGGCGTCGAACGCGTGACGAATTGCGGTATTGTCGGTCTGAAGCACGAACGGTGCACCGTCGAGAGACGCGGGGAACCGGCGCCGGTATCGAAGGGCCAGCTCCGTCGTCGCGAAGACGGTCGCGCCGCATTCCCCGAGCAGATGATTGAAGACGCGGACGAGGCTCGTGGGTGGGGCGGGAGAGTCGGCCAGCACCACGTCCACCGCGTGACTCGCCAGGTCCATCACGAGGCGCTGGGTCTTGTCGATGCGGCACGTCAGCTGGAAGCGTGGAGTGATGGTCAGCGCAGGCTGCAGCAGATTCCACGTGGTGAGCTTCGGCAGCGAATCGGATATGCCGACGACCATGCGCGTGGGTGTGACCGGTGCACCCCGGGACACGGCATCTGCGAGATCGCGCCCGGCCCTGAACATCTCATCCGCGTACCGCAGCACGAGCTGGCCCATGTCGGTCAGCACGAGTGTGCGGCCGCGACGCTCGAACAACGGCGAGCCAAGCGAGCGCTCCAACGCCTTGAGCTGCGTGCTGATGGTCGGCTGCGTCAGGTGCAGGACCGACGTAGCCCGTGCAATGCTCCCTTCACGAGCGACCGTCCAGAAGTACCGGAGATGCTGAAAATTGAGGGTGCTGAGCGACAAGGTCGGCATGCAGGGCGCCAGGGGCTGAAGCGACGGACATGGATCGGACGGTGACCGTGCGGACCATAGACCCACTCTATGGGTTAATCATACAACATTGAATGGACGGCGGCCTTCAGCGATGGGGGTCGCCACGACACCTTGCCACTTGCAGCCCGGCGGCCGGGGCGTGCTGGTTCCCGATCGCACCTTCTACTTCATGCATCCACCAATCGAATCCACCGTCACACGTCTCGTGGCCGACGCCCTTGGCCTTGTGTTTCCAGCCGAGGCATGGGCGCGTCTCGAGCGGCGTGGAGATATCGGAGCGCTCGCCGATCGGATCGAGGCGATGGGTTCTGCCATCGGTATCGGATATCTCGCGTCCCGGACCGACGACGAGTCGCTGCGGACCATCCTCACCGAGCGGGCACCCGTGGTGCTCGTGCCCAACGGTGCGAACGGCGGAAGCTCCGGCAACGGCGCGCACGCAGGCCAAGTCGTCGTCGTCAACGTTGCGGACGGCCAGCATTCCGCGCGGGGGGCGGGCACCCCGCTGGTGCACGTGGACGCGACCGGCGAGGTCGCACCGATGTCTGGTGGACTGGAAGCGCGAATCCAGGAGATCCATCGACTGGTGGGACGCGACCCGATCGCATTGGCACCCCTCGCACTGGCGCCGGAACGCACGACGGACCGGTTGCCCGATCACGAGGAAACCGGTACTCCCACCTCTGTAGCGGGTGCGCGCCAGCGAGCCGCGGCGGAGTCCCCGGGAGCCTTCGCGCGACTCGCTGAACTTTTGCGCGGCGACCGGCGCGACATCACGATCGTGTTCTTCTACGCAGCCCTCGCGGGGATCTTCGCGCTCACCCTGCCTCTGAGCGTCGGAGCAATTGTTGGCTTGGTGCAAGGCGGGTTGATCCTGCAGCCCGTGGTGATCCTGATCGGCTACGTGATCGTCGGCACACTCGTCAGCGGTGCCCTGCAGGTGCTGCAACTCGGTGTCGTCGAGCGCATTCAGCAGCGCATCTTCGCGCGCATGGCACTCGAATTCAGCTTTCGTGTTCCGCGCATCAGGTACGACGTCGCGATGTCGCACGATTTGCCGGAAACGATGAACCGCCTGTTCGAGGCGATCACGATCCAGAAAAGTCTGTCGAAGGTGTTGCTGGATTCGTCACAGGCGTTGCTGACGGTGATCGCGGGACTCATCGTCCTCACGTTCTACCACCCGTACTTCTTCGTTTTCGGTCTCGTGCTGCTGGTGGTGCTCGGTGCCATCCTATGGGTGTCCGGGCCTCGTGGCCTTGCCACGAGCCTCGTGGAGTCGAAGTACAAGTACCGCGCCCTGCACTGGCTCGAGGAGCAGGCGCGCGCCTTTCACGCGTTCAAGTTCAGTGGCCGTGGCTCACTTGGCATTCGACGGATGGACGAGATTCTCACGGGCTATCTCATCTACCGTCGCAAGCATTTCCGTATTCTGGTCGGACAGACCATCAGCATCGTCCTGTTCCGCGCACTCATCGTGGGCGGCTTCCTCATCATGGGGACCCAGCTCGTCATCGATCGTCAGATCTCGCTCGGGCAGTTCGTCGCATCGGAACTCGTCGTGGTCACAGTGCTGCTCGGCGTGGAAAAGCTCATCCTGAGCATGAGCGTCATCTACGACGTGTTGACTTCTGCCGAGAAGGCAGGGCACGTACTGGATCTGCCGCTCGACGATGCCGGGGGCACCCCATTGCCTGCAAGCCGTCGCGGGATGGCGATCGACCTGCGCAACCTTTCATATCGCTACGTACCGGACGCGCCCCCCGTGCTGCGGAACGTCACGCTACGAATCGCGCCCGGTGAGCGGATCGCGATCACCGGGCCCGAGGGAGCGGGGTCGACGACACTGATACGACTCGTGGCGGGCCTGCTCGACCAGTATGACGGCACGATGCTCGTCGACGGAATGCCGCTGCGCATCGTCGATCGCGCCGTGATGCGCGAGCAGATCGGCCAGTACCTCTCCGCGACCGACCTGTTCGATGGCAGCATTCTCGAGAACGTCGCAGTCGGCCGCGCCGGCATCGACATGGCGGTCGCGCGCGAGGCTATCGATGCGGTCGGCCTCACGAAGGAGATCGAGGACTTTCCGCAGGGCATGGACACGCTCATCGACCATGGCGGCCAGCGCCTGCCGAACTACGTGGCGATCAAGCTGCTGTTCGCACAGGCGGTCGCGGGCAACCCGCGCCTGCTCGTGATCGACGACCTGTTCCAGAATCTGCAGGCCGCGGACCGCACCCGACTGTGGTCGCTGGTCACCGACCCTGCGCGCGCATGGACCGTGGTGATCATCTCGCACGACCCGGAGGTGCTCGCCGCGGTCGATCGCGTCATCGTGCTCGAAGGCGGAGAGGTGGTGCACGACGGTCCGATGGCGGAACTGCGCGAACAGGGTGTCGTGCACGAACTCGTGGAACTCGGTGCCCTGTCGCCAGCGGCAGAGGACAGCTGAGATGGCGCTCACTCCCGAACTCTCCACCACACCCGATGGGCGTCCGCTGCGGACTGCGCGGTTGCTTCGCGCGGAGACGTCGTATCGCATCGTGTGGATCTGGCTTGGCTCCATCACGCTGGTGTTGCTGCTCGTGCTCTTCCTGCCCTGGCAGCAGAACGTGCAGGGCACCGGTACCGTGAGCGCACTCAGCCCGCAGGACCGGGCGCAATCACTGCCGTCACGCATCGACGGGCGCATCGAGCGCTGGCTCGTCGCTGAAGGGGCATTCGTGAAGGCGGGGACGCCTATCGTCGAGATCAGTGAGATTAAGGACGAGTACCTCGATCCGGCAGTGGTCGAGCGCACCGCGGAACAGCTCGACGCGAAGTCGGAATCGAATGCCGGCAAGCGTGCGAAGGCGGCCGCACTCGCGCGGCAGATCGAAGCGCTCGAGCAATCACTCGAGTTCAAGCGAGGACAGACGCGCACGAAAGTGGAGCAGTACGCGGCCGCGGTCACGCAAGCCGTGCTCGACGACTCCCTCGCACGTGATCAGTACGCCCGACGCGAAGCCCTGTACAATTCGCCGCTGGGCCTTGTATCGCTGAACGACCTTCAGGCGGCTCGTCAACGCGCCCAGGCCGCCACGGCCCGACTGGTGGAGAAGCGGGGTGACCTGTCGAATTCGCGCGTCGATCTCGAGGGAATCGAGGCGGAGTACCGCGAGAAGATCGAAAAGGCGATCGGCGACCGGATGTCGACGCTTTCCGAGGTACAGGACGGCATCGGCGAAGTGAGCAAGCTGCGCAACAAGGTTGCGTCGCTCAAGGTTCGGCAGGGGTACTACAGCATCGATGCCCCGCAGGACGGGTACGTGGTGCGCGCGATCAAGTACGGTGTGGGCGAACTCGTGAAGGCCGGCGATCCGATCGTCACGGTGCAGCCGACCGCCGAACGTCGTGCCGTCGAATTGTACGTGCGCGCTGTCGATGTGCCCCTGCTGCGTCGCGGCCGCAAGGTCCGGCTGGAATTCGACGGTTGGCCTTCACTGCAGTTCTCGGGGTGGCCGAGCGTCTCCGTCGGCACATTCGGTGGTGAAGTCGCAGTCATCGATCAATTCGTGAGCCCTGATGGCCGGTTCCGTGTGCTCGTCGTACCGGACCCTGCCGACGAGCCGTGGCCGGCGCAGCTCCGGTTGGGGTCCGGTGTGCGCGGATGGGCCGCACTCGACACCGTACGTGTATGGTTCGAGCTCTGGCGCCAACTCAACGGATTCCCGCCGAGCATCAAGCCCGCCGATGCAGAAACGGTCGATCCGAAAAGTGCGAAGTCCGGGAGCAAGGCGTGAGGCTTGGCTGTCGCGCGATGGCGTCGTCATCGTTTTTTGCTGGCGCCCGCGCAAGGTGGGCTTGCTTGATGGCACTCATGCTTGGCGCATCGCCACTCGTGGCGCAGACGACGCCTTCGTGGATCGACAGTACGCGCGCGATGCCGGGCGAGCCGCTCACGTTCGAACAATTCAGTTCGCTCGTCGTCGCGAACCATCCGGAGGCCGACCAGGCGCGACTCGTCGCCGCGCAGGCACGCAGCCAGCTCACCGAGGCGCTCGGGGTGTTCGATCCCAAAGTGGGCTTTGGTCTTTCCGAGAAGCTGTACAAGGATGATCGATACTACCGGTACGCGGACGCCTCGTTGACCATTCCCTTGCCGGTCGGTTCAGGCATCAAGTTCGGATTCGAGCGTGCTGCCGGCTCGAAGATCAACCCGGATCGGTCGACGCCGGAGAACGGGTTGTTCACGTTGGGACTATCGCTCCCGCTCGGTCAGGGCATCATCACCGACGAGCGGCGGACGAGTGTTGCGCAGGCGCGTGCACTGCGCGACGTCGCGAACGCGGAACAACAGGCACTCATCAACAAGCTGCTCGTGCGAGCGGCGAAGGCGTACGGGGAATGGTACGGCGCAGTGCGCCGATCTGAAATTGCCGCGGAAGGCGTGAGCCTTGCCCAATTCCGTGCGGATGCGACGAGAGAGCGGGTACGCGCGGGTGACAGTCCGGCTGTCGACACGCTCGAGGCCATGCTCGAAGTGCGGCGCCGCCGCGTGACGCTGCTCGAAGCGCAGGCCGATTCGCGTGTCACGGCACTCGTGGCGTCGACCTTTCTCTGGAACGCGAATGGAACACCTCTCGAGATCGCCGCAACGAGCCGCCCGGTCATGACAGGACTCGTCGGCACTGCACCGGACACGAGTCGCCTCGCGGGCTGGCTTCGCGAGGCCGAGCGTCGTCATCCCGAACTGCTCAAGGCCGATGGCAAGGTGCGCGTGGCGAACGCCGACCGACTGCTCGCCGCGCAGTCGCTGTTGCCCGACGCCGAGGGAGGACTGTCGTCGATCGGCGCGCGCGATGACATCGACGCGCTGACGCGACGCGACGGCTGGGGTGAGAACTTCAAGGGTTCGCTGACTGCGACGACATCGCTGCTCCTGCGCAAGGAACGCGGGAAACTCGCCGGTACCTCGCAGAAGCTGGAGTTCGCGCGGCTCGACCGTGACCTCATTCGGCGAGATGTAGCCTACGGCATACGTATCGCGCTGACCGACGTGACCCTGTTGGAGCAGCTGCTCGTTGTGCAGCGAGGCAACGTCGAGGCCGCGGGACTGCTCCGCGACGCCGAGCAGGTGCGGCTCGACAACGGCGAGAGCACGCTGCTCACCATCAACCTGCGAGAGCGCCTGGTGCTCGATGAAGCAATCAAGCTCGCGACGCTCGAGGGCAAGCTCGCCGCCGCGCGCGCCATGCTCGTGGCGGCCATCGGCACCGTCACGGCCCTGCAGCAGTAGCGGGTGCAAACGCGCAGCAGCCGTCTGCGCCCGAAGGTTACCTGTGAGGCTCGGCTGCGTGCGTGTGCGACATGACCCGTCCGGCGAGGGCGATGCCGCTCAGCATGGCTCCTTCGACGCGCGGTCCGCCACACCAGTCCCCGCCGGCGCCAATTCCCAACGTTGCGTCGTAGAGCGCACTGTCCGCCACGACGGGATCCGCCAGCGCGAAGCGCCATCGGTGCACGACAGCATGCACGGGCATTGCGGCAGGTGCCGCTCCCGCCGATTCGAGGATGGCGCGGAACTCGGCGGACATGCGCCGTTCAACGATTGCAGCGTCGGCCTCGAGATTGGCCTCGGTCCACGCGCGGGTGGCATGCAATACCCACGTGTCCGCGACACCGCGTCCCGGCTTGCTCGAATCGCGAGCGACCCACGAGAGTACATCGCTGTCGTTCACGAATGCCCCATCCCACGGGGCGCCCGTCGTGTTCTCGAACACCAGCATGCACGACCACACGGGATGCATCGTTGCGCGCTCAACATCGGCAGCAACCTGGGGTGCGACCGGTGCCATAAGCGCGCGCGCCTGCGGCGCAGGGATGGCGACGAGCACATTGTCGAATTCGCCCAGTGCATTGCCGTCGGCGCTCAGGAGACTCCAGCGATCTCCGCTTCGTTGTACCGAGGCGACTGTCGTGCCGGTGACCACACGCAGATCGGACGCGAGATGCTTCCCCACCGCGCTCATGCCAGGCACGCCGACCCATCGGGCAACATCGGAGCCGGCCGGCCTCCACCCACCATCTTCGCGCACCGCCAACCGACCTTCCCATCGCGCTACAATCCCCTGCTCTTCCCAGGCACGCAGCAACGGCGCAAGTCTCGCATCACGTGACGTGAAATATTGCGCTCCGTGATCGAACTGCCACGGCCCTTCACGCCGCGTGGCGCACCGGCCCCCTGGACCGCGGGACTTTTCGAAGACCGTGACGTCGATATTGTGATCGGACAGCGTCCGTGCGCACGTCAGACCCGCGAGGCCTGCTCCGATCACTGCAACGCGCCGCCCCGTGCCGTATGCGGCGCGGTTGACATGACGCACGTACGCGGGCACATCGATGCGCTCAGCCTGCATGGAGGAATCGCGCCCGCGCACCGTACCCAGCACACGGTTCGGCGGCGTGAATGCGCGATCGAACTGACCCAGACACCAGAGCAGCCCGCCATACGAGGCCGGGTCGCGGCCATCGAGTGCGTAGCGATGATTCAGGTCGATCAGCATCGCCAGCGCGTCGGCAGCATTCGCCGTCCATCCGGGAACGGCCTTGCCCCATGTCATGCGCACGTTGTTGTGCAGCTCGCCGTGCGCCAGCAGCGATCGCTGCATGGCGTTCCAGAAGTCATCCGGCGTACGACCACGCGCGAGACGCTCCCAGTCGAGCACGACGCGCCGGTCGCGCTCATGCTCGCGAAGTGTCGCCCGCGCCCACTCCGGCAGTGCGGCCTCCGTCGCATGATCGGCACGGTGGTGACAGAACGTGTATGCGACCTCACGCCACACCAGCAGCTCGTCCAACCACTTCGCGGGCCCCGTTCCCGGCAGGGCAGCCGCCTCGCGCGCGAGACGAAACGGGCTCACCATGCCGTAGTGCAGATACGCTGACATGCGACTCACACCATGCCCGCGCACAGGATCGTTGCGTGTCGCATCGTAGCGCGCTATCGCGACTTTCGTGAATGCGCGCCATCGCGCATAACCCGCGACCGACCCGCCGCGTGTGTCCGAAACGGGGCCGACTCCATGGTCGATATCACAGCTCGCGACCAACGACGCGATGTCCTCGCGCGAGAAATCCACCGGCGTGAACGGGAGCGTCGGTATGAACGGTACTCCGTGCGTACGCACCTCAGGCCAAGGGCGCGTTAGTCGCTCCGCGCGGAGCGCCTTGGTCGCATCGCGATATGCAAAGGCACGATCGTACGCTTTCGTCGTGAGTGTCACCGGCACGACGCACGCGGTGTCCAGCTCCCACAGTGGAGTGGACACCCGGTGAGCAAGTGCTGCTGTCCACCCGGCGAGTGGCGCAACCGGCATGCGCTCGGTGACCACGAGCGCTGCGCGCTCGGCAAGCCCAACCAGGTACGGTGGATCGCCCGGACGCTCGAGGTGGAACGCGGATCCGATGCCGAGCGAGCCCAGCTCCGCCGCGAAGTCCCGGGCACCCTCGAGAATGAAAGTATGGTGCCGATCGCTCGCGAACGGATAGCGCGACGAAAGCCCATGGTACACGAACACCGGCAGTCCGAGTGCCTCAGCGACTGTGAGGGCTGCGTCGAGCGCTGGGTTCTCATGCCCGCGAAGAGCAACGCGCGCCCAATACAGGATAAAGTCGCCAGACGGTGGCGCGCCGGAGGGGTGCGCACTCGTCGCGCGAGCATTTACCCGTTCAGCGAGATGCGATGGGAGTAAGGACTGTGGATCGAGCACGGCACTCTGCGGAGACGACGGATCGGACATGAAGTTCGACAGGGCAAAGTCCTGACTCCACCCGTTCCGTTCCAATGCGGCCGGGCATCCAAGTCATGGCCTCCCATGGGTCAGGCTTCATCACGCCCCCGCGACGGATCGCCCCCGAAGACCGTCGTTCCGCACTTTCGTCCGCGACTGGTGGATGGCGGCATGGTAGCTCTCGCAGATGAAAACACCGTTGACTCTGCGGCCAGCGCTGCTGCATGCGGCTCTGCTCTGCCTGCTTGGCACGTCGGGGATAGGGTGCAACCCGCTCGGTGTGACTTCCGCGCCATCACGCGCCATCCCACGCTTCGAGCCCGGCGGCATCCGGGTGCTGTTCATCGGCAACTCGCTCACGTACTACAACGATCTGGGCGACATGATGGCGGCCGTCGCACGGTCGGGCGGCGACAATGCAATACGATCGGCAACGGTCGCTTTTCCCGACTACGCGCTCGAGGACCACATCGGCAACGGGACGGCGACGCGCGCGCTGCGCGAGGGCAACTGGGAATTCGTCGTGCTGCAGCAAGGGCCCTCGTCATTGCCGGCGAATCAGCTCTTGCTCGCCGACGGAGCACGATCGTTCGATCGAGACATCCGCGCGGCGGGGGCCGTTCCGGTCCTGTTCATGGTGTGGCCGCAAAGCAATCGGCTCGCCGACTTCCCTGCCGTGCGAACATCGTACCGGAATGCGGCGGCCGCGGTGCGCGGCATCTTCGCGCCGGCCGGTGATGCCTGGGCCGCAGCGTGGGAACTCGACCCGTCCACCAGCCTGTACCTCGACGGTTTGCACGCGAATCCGGCCGGCACGTACCTCGCAGCCATTGTAATCCTGCATCAGCTGCGCGGCACCGACCCGCGATCACTCCCACGCAAGATTCCGGGATATCCAGCGTCCGAGGCCACGGTGGAACTGCTGCAGCTCGCCGCGCGCCGCGCGATCGACCGGAATCCGCGGTGGCCATGAGCGGCGGACTGTTGCTGATGCTGTGCGCTCCGGGCTTCACTGCACTGCTCACCGCGACACGGGCGGCTCGACCCGCAACTGACGCTGCCGTCCGCGCGTCGACGGCAGATTCCGCCGCCGCTGCACGCGCACACTACCGGTCCGCGCTCCGCTACCATGCGCAAGGTCGGCTCGATTCCGCGGTTGCCACCGCGCAGCTCGCCGCGCAAGCCTTCCCGACGCAGTCCGCGTATCTCGCGTTGGTGGCATTGCTCGCGGCGCGTCGGAGCGATGGCGTGACGCTGGTAGGTGCATTGGAACGCCTCGCACGCATG
This sequence comes from Gemmatimonas sp., assembly GCA_035638935.1. GTDB lineage: Bacteria > Gemmatimonadota > Gemmatimonadetes > Gemmatimonadales > Gemmatimonadaceae > Gemmatimonas. The sequence continues at coordinate 21,914 of DASQZA010000219.1, forward strand.
GAGGCTGGCCGAGATGTGGCTGTTGACAGTGCAGTGCTGCGCATGGCGCGTGGGTCGGCCAACGGTGCCACGGCGCGCGTCCTTGCCCGACTCCTCGACGCCAGCGCGCCGCTCCCGCGCAGCACCGTACTCGCAACACTCCAGGACAGCGTCCTCTTCCCGGAGGGGATGGATATCGACGAGCACACCGGCACGCTCTACGTCGCGAGTGTGCGGGACGGCGTCATCGTGGAGCGTCG
>DASQZA010000220.1:0-11871 GCA_035638935.1 Gemmatimonas sp.
TGACGATCGCCGAGCGGGCGCTTGACGCCCTGAGCCGGATGCGGGATGAAGAAGGCGCGCGGCTTGCCGAAATTCTCCACGCACGCCTCGATACCATCGCAGCAGCCCTCAGCCGAATCGCCGAGCGTGCGCCAGGACGCATCGTGGCGCAGCGCGATCGGCTCCGTGCTGCCGTGCGTGAGCTTGCCGACTCCGTCGCCATCGATGAAGCGCGACTCGCCCAGGAAATTGCGATGCTCGCCGACCGGCTCGACATCAGTGAGGAGCTCGATCGGTTCGGCTCGCACATCACGGCGTTCAAGTCGACCCTCGCCGACCGCGGGTCGGAGCCGGTCGGAATGCGGCTCGGCTTCCTGCTGCAGGAGATGCTGCGCGAGGCAAATACCACCGGCAGCAAGGGCGCGGATGCGGCCATCCTGCACGACGTGGTCACCGTGAAGGAAGAGCTCGAGCGAGTGCGCGAGCAGGTGGAGAATCTCGAGTGAGCCCTTTTCCGGTCATTTTGTCCGCGCCCAGCGGTGGCGGGAAAACGACGATCGCACGCCGTCTGCTGGAGCGCCGACCTGACTTGGGTTATTCTGTTAGTTGTACGACGCGCAGTGCGAGGGCAGGCGAGACCGATGGACGTGATTATCGGTTCATCTCCAGAGAGGAGTTTGCGGCGGCTCGCGACGGTGGGCAGTTCGCGGAGTGGGCCGAGGTGCATGGCAACCTGTACGGCACCTTGCGGTCAGAGATCGAGCGTGTGCTGGCCGACGGTCGCCATGTCCTCATGGATATCGACGTGCGGGGGGCGCGACAGTTCGCGGCGGCCTTCCCGGAGACAGTACTGATTTTCATTCTGCCTCCGTCGGGTGAGGTGCTGAAGACCCGGCTCGCGCGCCGCGGCAGCGAGAATAGTGAGCGACTGCTGGTGCGGTTGCGCAATGCGCGTGCGGAGTTGGGCGAGGTTGGACGATATCATTACGTGGTGGTCAACGATGATCTGGAACGGGCAGTCGACCAGGTCGCGTCCATCATCGATGCCGAAGGGTTGCGGCACGATCGGGTGCACGAAGTGGAATCGCAGGTCGAGGCACTGATCGCACAACTCGAGCAGCAAATAAACGTTTACAGCCAAGGCGACTAACATGCAGGTTTTCACTCCGAACGACGTGGCCAAGCACGCGGCCAACAAGTATCTCAGCGTGCTCATCGCGGCCAAGTTCGCGCGCGTGCTCAACGAGTTTCCGCGCGACCGGTCGGCGCACGAAAAGAAGCTCACCACGCGGGCCCTCGAGGAGCTCTCGAAGGGCGAGATCGACTACCGTGTGATGCCGCGTCGCCGCGGGAGCTGACCGCTCCACCCATCGGTACTCCGGCTGTCCACGCCGCGCTGCGACTTCGGTCGTAGCGCGGCGCTGTGCCTCAGGCCACGCCGTTTCCTTCGTCGCAGGATTCCAGCTCACTCCCTTTCCGGCCCCGCGACCGTGCGCCCTTTCGACCGCCAGCGTGTGCTCCTTGGTGTCACCGGCGGTATCGCGTCGTACAAGTCGGCGTGGCTCGCACGCCTGCTGACGGCAGCGGGCGCCGAAGTCGACGTCGTGATGACCCGGTCGGCGACCGAGTTCATCGGGCCAGTCACGTTCGAGGCGCTCACTGGGCGTCCAGTGCATACGGAGCTGATTGCCGCTGGACATGCACTCGATCACATCAGGCTGGCACGCGCGGCGGCGTGCATCGTGGTTGCGCCGGCGACGGCGGAGTTTCTTGCGCGCACGGCGGGTGCCCATGCCGGTGATCTACTGTCGGCGTGCTTGCTCGCGGCAGAGTGCCCGGTGTTGCTCGTACCCGCGATGAACGATCGCATGTGGCGCCATGCCGGGGTTCGTCGTAATGCAGACGAGGCCAGGGCGCTCGGATACACCGTGCTGGACCCGGATGACGGTCCGCTCGCGGTCGGCGAAGGGAGCGGCCCAGGGCGAATGCCGGAACCGGACACGATTATGGCGCACATCGCTCGTCTGCTGACGCCGCGCGGCCCGCTGCACAGTCGACATGTGCTCGTGACGGCCGGACCTACGCGCGAAGCAGTCGATCCTGTGCGCTTCCTCTCCAATCGGTCGAGCGGAAAGATGGGCGTCGAACTCGCGGCCGCCGCATGGAGGCGCAGTGCGCGCGTCACCCTCGTGGCCGGACCGCTCGAGGTTGCCGAGCCGACTGGTGCGCACATCATCCGCGTGGAAAGCACCGCGCAGATGCGTGATGCGGTGGCGGCGGAGGTCACCTGCGCGGACGTGCTGATCATGGCCGCTGCACCAGCCGACTTCAGCCCTCTGGCACCGGCCACCCGAAAGCTCAAGAAGGCCGATGCGGCCGACTCGCTGCGACTCGCACGCACCGACGACATTCTTGCGGTCACGCAGCACTTGCGACCACGGTCGCTGATCACGGTGGGCTTCGCACTCGAGACGGGTGACCCGCGCGCTGAAGGGCGTCGCAAGCTCGTCGCCAAGTCGTTGGACATGATCGTTGCGAACGACGCAACCGAGCCGGGTGCCGGATTCGGAGTGGACACGAACCGCGTGACGTTACTGCACGCGGACGGCACCGACGAGGCACTACCGTTGCAATCCAAGTACGAGGTGGCCGACGCCATTCTCGACCGCATCGAGCGACGGCTGGTGCAGGCGCATGACGGGCTGGAGAACACAGATGAACGCTAAGGAACGGCTGAGACGGTATCTCGAACAACGTCGTGAGCTCGGCGAGTCGGAGCTGGTGCTCGACGGCTTGCCGGTGGACGATGTCATGGCGATGCTCGGCGCGCGCGGAGATGGGGCGCGCAAGGCGCCGAAAGCGGGGCCCAGTGATCCCCCCGTCGAATCGCGTTCCGAATCGTTGGCGACGGATTTGCCGGTTGCGGACGCGGCTGCTGCACCCGTCAAGACGGAGGCTACGCCACCACCGGAACCGGAACGTCGCTTCGACGAGTCGAGTCCGACCGACTGGCGGGAAGCGCTCCGGCGTGCGGGGGCGATGAAGCCCGACAGGCCGACGCAGCCCGATCTTCTGCCAGACCTTCCCGCTGCGGCGTCCGCTGCATCCGCGTCCGCTGCATCAGCACCGCTTGCGGTTCCAGCGTGGTTGGCCGCCCTGGACATACCGATCGGTCTTTCGGCAGGCCTCGCCAGCGTGCAGCAGCTGGAACCCGCAATCGCGTCGCTGCCGACGCTCGACGCGTTGGCGGAGATGACACGTGCGTGTACGCGATGCGACCTGTATCGCACGGCAACACACGCCGTGCCAGGGGAAGGAAATCCGGATGCGGATTTCGTGTGTGTCGGTGAAGCGCCTGGCCAGAACGAAGACGAACAGGGTCGCCCGTTCGTCGGTGCAGCTGGCTCACTGCTGAACAAGATCCTTGGCGCGATCCAGCTCAAGCGGGAGGACGTCTTCATCTGCAACGTGCTGAAGCACCGACCTCCCGGCAATCGTGATCCGCTACCGGACGAAGTGAGGGCTTGCGAGCCGTACCTCAGGCGCCAGCTTGAACTGGTCAAGCCGAGCGTCATTCTCGCGCTCGGGCGCTTCGCAGCGCAGTCTTTGCTGCAGACCACCACGCCCATCGGGAAGTTGCGCGGGCAAGTGCATCGGTATCATGGCATTCCGCTCATCGTGACGTATCATCCGGCAGCGCTGCTGCGCAATGAAGCGTGGAAACGCCCCGCCTGGGAGGACGTGAAGCTCGCGCGACGCATTCTGGACGCCGCACGCGCCGCATCGTGATTCCGCGCACTCCCCATATTGTTTCTCGCGTTCGTGCCCGTTCGTTCGCCTTCGGCCAGTCCCGCGCAATTCGATGACCAGTCTTGCAATCCCGTTGCCTTCGGCATCTGCCGTTCGCGATCCGTACAAGGAACGCCGCCCGCCCTGGTCTGACGAAGCCGAGCAGGCCGTGCTCGGTGCCATGCTGCTCGACGCCGATGCAGTCATGCGCGCGGCGGAGCATGTCGATGACACGATGTTCTATCAGGAGGGACATCGCCGGCTTTTCCGCGCGATGTTCGCCATCACGGAACGTGGGAGCGTCGTCGATCCGCTGACGCTCGCCGATGAGCTGGAGCGCCGCGGGGACCTGCAGGGTTCGGGCGGGCGCGAATACATCGCGTACCTGTTGGATGCAGTACCGACGGTCGCCAACGTGGAGTATCACGCGCGCATCGTGAAGGAAAAGGCGCTGCTGCGGCGGTTGATCGAAGTGTCGACGGAAATCGTCGGCGAGGCGTTCGAGGGCCGCGTGACGGCAGGTGATCTGCTCGATGTAGCGGAGTCACGCATCTTCGCGCTCGGCCAGTCGAAGGAGCGCTCGGGCTTCTCCCGCATCAAGGAGCTCTTGTGGCCCGCGATGGAGAAACTCGAACTGCTGGCGCAGCGCGAGCAGGCAGTGACGGGTGTGCCGAGCGGTTTCGTGGAGCTCGACAGCATGACGTCGGGCTTTCAGCCGGCAGATCTCGTGATCATCGCGGCGCGTCCGTCGATGGGCAAGACGGCGTTCACGCTCAACATCGCCCAGCACGCGGCGATCACGGCGAAGACGGGCGTGGCGTTTTTCTCGCTGGAGATGAGCAAGGAATCGCTTGTCCAGCGCATGCTCGCGAGCGAGGCGCTCATCGATGCGCAGGCGCTGCGGAAAGGCGGTAGGGCGCTCGATGAATCGATGCCGCGTCTTGCGCAGGCTGCCGGTATTCTCAGCCATGCTCCGATTTTCATCGATGACACGCCCGGTATCGGCCTGCTCGAGATGCGTGCCAAGGCGCGACGTCTCAAGGCGGAGCATGACATCGGACTGGTCATGGTGGACTACCTGCAGCTCATGAGCGGTCCCGGCAACGTGGAGAACCGTCAGCAGGAAGTCTCGCAGATTTCGCGTGGCCTCAAGGCGCTCGCGAAGGAGCTGGGTGTACCGGTGATTGCGCTCTCGCAGCTTTCACGCGCGCCGGAGCAACGCTCCGGTGACGAGAAGGGACGCCCGCAGCTCTCCGACTTGCGAGAATCCGGTGCGATCGAGCAGGACGCCGACGTGATTATGTTCATCTTCCGGCAGGAAGTGTACGCCGAGCGTGACGAAACTGGCCGCCTGAAGGATCCCTCGCTTGAGGGTCGGGCCGAGATTATCATCGGCAAGCAGCGCAACGGGCCGATCGGCAACGTGCGTCTCTTCTTCCACAAGCACTATACGCGTTTCGACAACTTCTCCAGTCGTCCCGTGCCGAATGATTTCGGTGGACCGAAGCTCGTGAAGGGAGCGTCGGACGACGACGGTCCTCCGTACTGATGGGCGCATGATGGCCCGGGCTCGGACGGTTCATCGTTGCACCGAGTGCGGCGCCGAGTTTCCGAAGTGGAGCGGGCGTTGCGAGAACTGCGGGGCGTGGAACACGCTCGTCGAGGAGCCAGTGGCAGCGGCGGTGACGAGCAAGCGCACGGCCGCGCGCGCCGCCGGCGGTGTTGCAGGGGCGACGGTGCAGCTGCGGCACGTGACGGGCGCCGAGACCCACCGCTGGCGGACGGGGCTCGACGAATTCGACTTCGTGCTGGGTGGCGGAATCGTGCCCGGCAGCATGGTGCTCGTGGGTGGTGAGCCAGGCATCGGCAAGAGCACGCTGCTGCTGCAGGTCGCCGCGCGATTGCAGGAAGGTGAGCACGCAGCGCTGTACGTTTCGGGTGAGGAGTCCGCCTTGCAGGTCAAGCTGCGGGCCGATCGGCTCAGCGAGGATGCGACAGGGGTTTCCCTGCTGACCGAAACGTCGCTGGAAACGATCATCGCGACGGCGTCGCAGGCTGCCGCCAGCGGGAAGCGATATGGCGCCCTCATCGTCGATTCCATCCAGACCGTGCACACCGAGCTGCTCGAGGGAGCGCCGGGCAACGTGGGGCAGGTGCGCGAGTGTGCGGCGCGGCTGATGCGATTCGCAAAGGACACCGGTACGACGGTCTTCGTCATCGGGCATGTGACCAAGGGCGGTGGTATTGCGGGTCCCAAGACGCTCGAGCACATCGTGGACACCGTGCTCTACTTCGAGGGCGATGGGACGCTCGATCATCGCGTGCTTCGCGCCACAAAGAACCGCTTCGGCTCCGTCGACGAAATCGGTGTGTTCCGAATGGTGCCGACGGGCCTCGTTCCCGTGGAGAATCCGTCGGCGCTGTTCGTGGGCGATCGAACCGACGTGGCGAGCGGCAGCGCGGTCTGCGCATTGATGGAGGGGACGCGACCAGTGCTGGTGGAAGTGCAGGCGCTCGCGGCGCGCGCGGGCTTTGGCACACCACAGCGCGTGGCGAGTGGTATCGATGGGCGCCGCTTGGCACTGCTGCTGGCCGTGCTCGACAAGCGCGGCGGCTTCTCCTGCGCGCAGCTCGACGTGTTCTGCAACATCGTCGGTGGCATGCGTGTGCAGGAGCCGGCGGTCGATCTCGCCATTGCAGCCGCAATCGCGTCGAGCATCGTCGACAAGCCGCTGCCGGCGCGTGCCATTTTCTTGGGAGAGCTCGGACTGGGCGGGGAAGTGCGTCCGGTGTCTCAGGTGGAGCGCCGAGTTGCCGAGGCAGCAAAGTTGGGCATGACGATGGCGTTTCTCTCCGACCGCGCACTACCACGCCGCGTGTCGGCCGACATTGCCGTCGTCGGTGTACGGACGTTGCAGGACGTGTTGCAACGTACCGTGGGCAAGGACGCCAAATGACGCGACGGGTCGTGCCACCACCCGTCGTGACGTCGCGCGGCGACGTCGCACCACAGCTCGATGGCGTGGTGCGTGACGTCGGCGTCGTGATCGTCGCCGGGGGATCGGGACGCCGCGTTGGCGGGAATGAGCTGAAGCAGTTTCGTTGGGTCGCCGGAAAGCCCGCGCTCCTGCACTCGGTACAGGCGTTCATGGCGCGCCCCGACGTCGGAATCGTCGTGGTCGTACTGCCCAAGGCATATGCCGCCGATCCGCCACCGTGGCTGTTCCAGTGCGATGTCGATCGCTTGCTGGTCACTACGGGCGGAAGCGAGCGTCACGAAAGTGTCATCAGCGGCCTCGAGGACCTGCCCGAGGAGATCGTGATTGCGGTCGTCCACGATGCAGCGCGTCCCCTCGTGACCGACGAGACGATCACGCGCGTCATCGATGAAGCGCGGAAAGGGCACGGCGCCATCGCTGCGCTCCCGGTCGTGGACACGCTCAAGGAAGTCGACGCGAGCGGGCGCATCGTGCGTACCGTCGACCGCACGGGTTTGTGGCGCGCGCAGACACCGCAGGCGTTTCCCCGCGAAATGCTCGAGCAGGCGCACGTTGCGGGGCGCCGCGATGGCGTGACGGCGACGGACGACGCCGCCCTGGTCGAGCGTCTCGGTCTGACCGTCGTCGTTGTTCGGGGCTCCGAGCGCGGGCTCAAGATCACCGACGAAGCCGACTTCGCGCGTGCCGACGCACTGAGCATCCTTTCGGAATGACTCTCGAATGATCGTCCCATGATCGTCTCATGATCGTGCACGCACCGGTGTTGCCGTTCTGGTCACCCGCTGAAGTGGAGGGTGCACTCCGGACGACGATCAATGCGTTGGCCGACCGTCGCGTCATCGCGTATCCCACCGAGACCGTGTACGGATTCGGCACGGCGGTCGATCATGCATCCGTCGAGACGCTCGTGCAGATGAAGGGACGTCCTGCCGGCAAGCCATTTCTTCTGCTCATTGGCGACCCCGCGCAGATCGGCCGCCTCGATCTTCGCATGCCCACATACGCGGCAGGTCTTGCGGCGCGCTTCTGGCCCGGTCCCCTCACGCTCGTGCTGCCTGGCGGCGAGCAGCGTGTACCGCCACGCCTGCGCGGACCGGAGGGCGGCGTCGCCGTCCGGTGGACACCACACCCCGGCCTGCGCCGGCTCCTTGCGGCGTACGGCGAGCCCATCACGAGCACCAGCGCAAACCGGCCCGGGGTACCGCCTGCAATGACGGCGGCCGAAATTGTGGAGCAGTGGCCCGACCAGATTCACCGCGGTACGCTCACGGTGCTCGATGGGGGCCGACTCTCACCGTCACGGCCGTCGACGGTGGTCGATTGCACGGGACGTCGCGCGCGCGTCATCCGGCCGGGGGTGCTATCGGCGCAGGAGTTGCGCACGTGTGTGCCCGATCTCGTTGGCGATACCTGACTCTTCGCTCTGCTGATTCACGTCGATGCGCATTCTCTTCGTCTGCACCGGGAACACGTGCCGCAGTCCACTCGCGGAAGCCATCGCGCGTCGCCTGATCGAGGAGCGTGGCCTCAAGGGGGTGGCAGTCGGCAGTGCGGGAACCAGTGCATGGCCGGACGCGCCAGCCTCGGACGGTTCACTTCTCGTTGCGATGGAGGCGGGGCTCGACCTTGGCGATCATCGCGCGAGATTGCTGTCCCCGGACCTCGTGGCGAATGCCGACGTGGTACTCGCCATGGGCCCCCATCACCTCGATCGCGCGGAAGCGCTCGGTGGCACCGGAAAGAGCTGGATGCTGACCGCTTACGCGTCTGACGGCGCACAGGCCCGTGCCGTGAGCGACCCGTTTGGTGGTGACCTCGGCGTGTATCGGGCCACATTCGAGGAGCTCACGGGAGAAGTCGGCGCGGTGCTCGACCGCGTCGCGCTCGATCGCTCCCGACCGTCCTGACTGATGACGACGGCGCCCCTGGAACGGGCGGCACCGTTGCCTCCTCCTGCTCCTCCCGATGCCCTGTTGCTGATCGGGCATCCGGTTGCACACTCGCTCTCGCCCCGGTTCCAGAACGCCGCATTGCGAGCGTGTAGCTTGCGGCAGACATACACCGCGCGCGATGTCCCGCCGGAGGCATTGCCGGGTGTGCTGTCGGAACTCGCGGCAGGCTCCGTGCGCGGTACTTCGACTGCCGGCAACGTCACGCTGCCGCTGAAAGAACTCGTCTTCGACGCCTCCTCGCATCGGAGTGCGCTCGCCGAGCGCGTGGGTGCGGCCAACACATTCTGGTTCGATGAGGGCGAGCTGTTCGTGCACAACACGGACGTTGCGGGCGCCCACCGTGCCATCCGTGCGCTGTGCCCGGACGGCATCGCCGGGGCTCCCTGCGCGCTGCTCGGTGCGGGTGGATCGGCCGCAGCGGTACTGGTGGCGCTCGACGAGTTGGGAGCGGGCGGCATCAGCATGGCGAGCCGCACTCCTGCACGCGTGCATGCGCTGGCCGCGCGCGTGGGTGTATCGGTCACTGCAGTGTCCGACATTGCGGATGCCGTCGACGGCGCCATGCTCGTCGTCAACGCGACACCGGTCGGCCTGCGCGATGACGCGATGATCGTACAGCCGGCAGCGCTGTCACGCGGGAGCCGAGTGCTCGACCTCGTGTACCGACACGGCGAGACGGCGTGGGTGCGCGCATGTCGCGACGCGGGTCTCGACGCGCAGGACGGACTGCGCATGCTCGTCGAGCAGGGAGCTGCGGCCTTCGAGTGCTGGTTCGGTATCGAGGCGCCGCGGAGGGCGATGTGGCGAGCCCTGGAGGCCGACGCGTGAAGGCGCTCGCGACGCAGTTGGCGGACAGCTTCGCACTGCTCTGTTTCCCCCCGGCATGTGCACTCTGCCGCGCACCGCATCAGCCGGATGCCGATGGCATTGTCTGCAGCACGTGCCTCGTTCGACTGGTGCCGTTGTCGCATCCACTGTGCGCACGCTGCGGCCACCCACGGCTCTCGCTCGGCGTGCCGACGCCCATGAGTCCGGACAGTGGCACTGGCGCGCCCCCAGTTGTGTCCGCGTGCCGGTGGTGTGACCGATTGCCGCCGTACGTGCGGTGCGTGCGATCCGTATGCCGGATGGACGAGGGCACGGGCGCCTCACTGGTTCACGGGCTCAAGTACGGGAACTGGCCAGCGGTGGCGTTGCCCATGGCTCGCCGCATGGCACGGCTCGCTTTTCCGGAGGATGTCGTCGTCGAGCGGACTGCCTTGGTGCCGTTGCCACTGGCTCGTATCCGGCAGCGAGAGCGTGGATACAACCAATCAGAGCGCCTCGCGCACGCACTCGCGCCCTGCTGGAAGCTCCCGGTGTGGCGCGATGTCCTCGAGCGCACCCGAGAGACACGGTCGCAGGTCCGGTTGACACCTTCCGAGAGGGCGACCAACGTTTCCGGCGCTTTCGCCGTGCCGAGTACGGCGAAAGCGCGACTGCGAGGCGCACACGTGATGCTGGTCGACGATGTCGTCACGACCGCAGCGTCGCTCAACGCCGCCGCCGCTGCCCTGGTGCAGGGCGGAGCACGCATCATCAGCTATGTTACGTTCGGACGGGCGCCGGAGCCGGGCGACCGGACCGCTTCCGACCTCGACCTCGACACGGACACAATCGAATGGCCATTCGCGTAGGCATCAACGGCTTCGGCCGCATCGGCCGGCAGGTCCTGCGGGCTGCCAAACAGCAGGGCGTTGCCGATCTCGACTTCGTCGCGGTCAACGACCTCACGGACACGAAGACGCTGGCGCACCTGTTCCAGTACGACTCGGTGCATGGACGCTACGACGGCGAAGTCAGCCAGGACGCCGACGGCATCACGATCGACGGCGACCGCGTCCGCATTCTCGCCGAACGCGATCCATCCAAGCTTCCGTGGAAGGAGCTGGGCGTGGACATCGTGCTGGAATCGACGGGCCTCTTCACCAAGGCGGCCGACGCACGAAAGCACATCGACGGCGGTGCGAAGAAGGTCATCATCTCGGCGCCGGCGACGGACGAGGACATCACCATCGTGATGGGCGTGAACAGCGACAAATACGATCCGGCGACGCACCACATCGTGTCGAACGCGTCGTGCACGACGAACTGCCTGGTGCCGATGGTGAAGGTCATTCGCGATGCATTCGGATTCGTGCGCGGATCGATGGTGACCATCCACAGTTACACCAACGACCAGAGCGTGCTCGACATGCCGCACAAGGATCTGCGCCGTGCGCGTGCCGCCGCGGTGTCCATGATCCCCACCACGACTGGCGCTGCCAAGGCGACGTCGCTCGTGATTCCGGAAGTGAAGGGCAAGATCGACGGCATCGCCATCCGCGTCCCGACGCCCGACGTGTCGCTGACCGACCTCACCTGCATCGTCGACCGTGCCGTCACGCGTGACGAGGTCAATGCGGCGTTCAAGGCCGCGTCCGAGGGAGCGCTCGCCGGCGTGCTCGACTACTCCGAAGTTCCGCTGGTCTCGATCGACTACGTGGGCAATCCGAATTCGTGCACGCTCGATGCACTGAGCACGATGGTCATCGATGGGACGATGGTGAAGGTGTCGGGCTGGTACGACAACGAATGGGGCTATTCGTCGCGCTGCGTCGACTTGCTGCGCTTCATGGGTGCGCGGCTCTAGGCTCCAGCTTCGCGCCGACTGCCTGCCTCCTGATCTCTGCACGAGCCCCGGTACACGTGTGCCGGGGCTCGTGCGCACCTCTCCCTGATGCTCCCGACTTCCGTCATGACCACACGTACCATCCGCGACCTGCACGATGCCGATCTCGCGGGCAAGCGCGCACTCGTTCGTGTCGACTTCAACGTGCCGGTCGACGATGCGGGGCAGGTCACCGACGACACGCGCATCATGGCCGCGCTCCCGACGATCACGACGCTGCTGGATCGTGGCGCGCGCGTGGTGCTCCTCGCACACTTCGGTCGTCCCAAGGGCGCGCCGGATCCGAAGTACACGCTGGCGCCGGTTGCCGACCGACTGCGCGAACTGCTCGGTCGTCCGGTGCAGTTCTTCGGCGAAACGGTTGGGGACACCGCGGTGGCGACGACGCGCACGTTGAAGAATGGGGAGACACTGCTGCTCGAGAACACGCGATTTCTCGGAG
>DASQZA010000221.1:0-9202 GCA_035638935.1 Gemmatimonas sp.
GGATGACGTTCGAGCTGCCCGTGCGTGTCAGCCGCGTGATCGACTCCACGCGGGAGGGAAACGACGGCGCCGAGTACGTGTGGGGCTACAGCTACCAGACGCTGGCCGGGCATCTCGAACGCGGCGAGATCACCTTCGAGATCATCAAGCACCTCGCCACCGGCGGCATCACCTTCCGCATTCATTCGTTCTCGCAGACGGGACACATCGCCAACCTCTTCTACCGCATCGGCTTCCGCATCGTCGGCCGCCGCCTGCAGCAGCGCTTCGCTGAAGAGTCGCTCAAGAACATGCAACTTCTCGTGACCGCCAGCATCGCACAGCGCGCCTCCAACACACCTGACACTGCGTGATACTGCGCTGTGTACTGCCTGGAGTCGTGCGGTTGAAGGCCAGAAGAGCAACAGCGGAACGCAAGACTGCACAGCCGCAGAACTGCATCGCGTTCGGCAGGGCAACTTTCCCCTCCAGCGCCGTGGCGCTCTTGCTTGCACGAAGGCAAGCACCAAACGCACTCGAGGAATGCATGCGCCACTGCTCCATCACGCACTCGCGCTTTTGCGGCTGTGCAGTTTTGCGTTCCGCTGTTGTCCGTTCATGACCGAGTATCGCAGCTGCGTTCGGTCGGCGCGCTGAGGTCGTCCATGCACGCGCAGCCGGCGTGATTGCTCACGACCGGCTGCACGATTCACTGCAGTGCGGCACCGAGTGCCGGCACGTTTACGGTATGACCTTTCGTCCCGTCACGAGACCGACGATCAAGGCGATCACGGCGAACACGATGAAGATCATGAACAACGTCTTTGCAATGCCCGCCGAGGCGGTGGCAATGCCGCCGAAGCCGAACAGGCCGGCGATCAGTGCGAGGATGAGGAATGCGAATGCCCAGCGCAACATGTTGAGTCTCTCAGGTGGAGCCGGTCATGCGCCGGGGGCACCGAATGTGCCCCGGCGATTCGACCGGCAGCTCAGCGGCCGAAATCCGTTGTCGCGTGTCGTGCCTCGTACTCGCTCACTTCACGTTCGGCGTCATCACGAGTCTTGCCGTAGCGCTCCTGAATCGAGCCGATGAGCTGGTCACGCTTTCCTGCAATGACATCGAGGTCATCGTCTGTCAGCTTGCCCCACTGCTCACGGACCTTTCCCTTCGTTGTCTTCCAGTTGCCTGCAATCGTATCCCAGTTCATGGCAGCTCCGCAGTTCAGTGAAAAGCAGAAGGCGTGCCGGTGTGCCACGCATGGCACTCCGCACGCCTTCGACTGACGGGATCAGAATCCCGCCCGACAAGGTGTCCCGGGCGAAGCCGGAACGATGTGACCTACAAGAGCAATTCGGCCTGCACCACCGGAAATGGCAAGTTCTGTGCTAGATGAGTCAGGAAGGAATCGGCGGCGGCCTCGTCAGTTGTACTGCAGCAACAACTCCAGCCTCTGCCGCAATTCCGCGAGCTGCTTCGACTTGAAGGCATGCTTCGTTTCCTCGAGCACCTCGATCGTGTGCTGAATCGCCGACGTCAGTTGCGAGCCGCGCGGACAGTTCATGATCTGGCAGGCGTGCGCGTCGACCGGCGCCCCCGCCAGTGCCCGCCCGAGCTGCTCCAGGTCCGTCAGTGAGCCCATCACGTTGCGCAGCGCCAGCGACAGGAACGTGTCCGCGCTCGGCGCGCCCGGACCACGCTGTGTCGCCAGCTGGTCGTAGCGCAGGCGCATGTCGTTCAGCCGCACCTCGGCATCCTGCATCGCGCGGAACGAGCGGAATCGCGTCACCGAGGCATGCACGCGCTCCTCGAGCTCCGAGAACACCACCGGCTTCGTGAGGTAGGCCGCCACCGGCAGCTCGATGCTCGCCACCGCCGAGCGAACGCTCGGGAATCCCGTCAGGATGATGACCGGCAGTCCGCCGCGCACCTGCGCCACGCGACGCACCAGCGCGAGGTCGCTGTTGCCAGGCATCTCGAGGTCCGTGATCAACAGGTCGAATTGCTCGTCCACCACCAGTTCGAGCGCGCGCTGCCCATCCTGCGCCGTCGACACCTCATAGCCCTCCCGCCGCAGCAGGTCGGCCGTCGATTCGAGAAACGTCGGCTCATCATCGGCAATCAGGATCCGCCCGCGCGTCATGCACTCACTCCGTTGGTGTGGGAATCGACGAGGGGGATGCGCGCGATGAATTCCGCACCGCCACCCTCCGCGTCCGTGACTTCGATGCTGCCGCCTGCCGAATCCACTGCGCGACGCACGAGCGACAATCCCATGCCCATGCCGCCGGTGGAAAGCTTCGAGGGCTTCGTGGACACGAAGGGATCGAAGATGCGCTCACGTTGCTCGATCGGCACCCCTGCTCCCCTGTCACGCACGCACAGCACGAAGTCCCGTGCATCGATCGCACCCGATACCGTGACACGGGATCCTGGTGGGGACGCCTCGATCGCGTTCTGCACCAGATTATAAATGCACTGTCGCAGAAGCGAGTCGGAAAGTCGCACGACCGCGGCGATGCCGCCGAGCTCGACGTCGATCGCGACATCGGCATTGCGGTTCACCTGCTCGAGGAACGCCACGGCATCGCCGACCACCGTCTGCACCGGAGCATGCGAACTCGACTCGGTCTCGGGACGGTAGGTCTCGTACAGTTGCCGGGTCACCTGGCTGATGCGCTGCACTTCGCGTTCGATCGCGCCGACGTACTTGACGTGCGGGTGATCGGCCGGGATCGCGTCCTTGATCAGCAGGAAGGCGCTCTGGATCCCGGCCAGCGGATTGTTGATCTCGTGCGCGATGCGTGCGGCCAATCGCCCCATTGTGCTCATCGTCTCGGCCTGGCGCAGTGTCTCCTCCGCGTGGCGACGCTCGGTCACATCGGCGAACATGCCGAGCAGCCGCAACGGCTCGCCACCCGGGCCACGCATCACCACGCGACCACGATCCACGAAGTTGTGCCAGCGACCGGCGGCGCTGCGCACACGGTACTGCGCGTCGAAGAGGTCGGTCCGCGATGCGAGGTGATCGTCGAGGCGGCTCTCGACCATCGCGCGGTCCTGTGGATGCACGATCTCGAGCCAGTCGGGCATGCCGCGGTACTGCTGACCGGCACCGTACCCCAGACGTTCCCAGAGTTGCGGCGAGCGCGTGACCACACCGGCCTGCACATCCCACTCCCAGAGGCCGTCCGTCGTCGACTGCAGCGCGAGGTCCATCGTCGCACGCTCGTCGAGCCGCGCCGACTGCGACACCGACTGCGCCAGTCGCAGTGCGATCGCGAGCAATGCGGAGACGGCGACGCCGAGCAGCAGCACGAAGTTGCTGAGCGTGGACGGCGTCGCGCCCGCCGTGTGTGCCGAGGGCCAGACGCCCACCTGCCACCCGGGGCCCTGTGCCACGATCGGCTCGATCACGAGGTTGCGGCTGTTCGTCGGCGGTGGTGCCGACGACGCGCGGTACCACCGGGTGCGATCGCCGATCGCCATCTCGAATCCGAGCACGGTGTCAGCGAGGATCGCGTCGAGCATCTGCGGCGCGTGCAGGACGCCGACGAACAGGTCGGCGCAGCCGCCACCCGCGCAGCGCGGCAGCACCATCAGGGCGCGCGACGAATCACCGCGAACGGGAATGAAGGTTGCCTGCGTCGTGGCCTCGCGAAACTGCGCGGCTCGCGACTGCAATGCCGCAGCGATCGAATCGGGAGACGTGCGCGGGCTGCGTGCATCACCGCCCAGCCGACGTCCGGCACCGTCGGTCCAGAGCACCGACTCGAGGCCTCGCACGTCATCGGTGAGCTGTGTCGCCGACGCCATCCACCTCGCATCCGGTGCGACGCTGTTGCCGGCCATGCGACGCAGTGTCCGCTCTGCCAGCAGGAACTCGCGCGACACCGCCGAACGCGTCGCGCGCGCCGCAAGTCGGGTGCGCTCGGCGAGCTGCGCTTCCTCGCTCACGAGCAGCGCACGCCACACCAGCAGGACCGTGACCAGTGACCCGGCCCCGACCGACAGAGGAAGCCACGCCGGTGGCGGTGCGAAGCCGGCTTCCTTCGTCCACGCGAGCAGGTTGAAGTGTGTGGCGATGACGATGGCCAGCACCGTCGCCTGCAGCGACGAGCCAAGCATCGGACCGTTCGCCGCACCACCGAGGAAGCCAAGGATCTGCCCGAGGACCACCGTCGTCGCCAGCAGCATGATGACGCTGCCGGAGGCGGCGAGCAGGATCGACGAGATGACGCCGCGATGTGGCGACACGATGGCGAAGACGCCGATCGCACCGAGACCAAGGAATATCGCGCTGGCGAATGCGATCTGTCCGGGCGGCTGGCCGTGAAAGTCGAGCCCGCGCGGCGCGGTGATGCTGCCGAACCAGGAAGTCAGCCAGTCAGCGCCGACGGCGTGCTGCAGTGGTGTCGTACCGAGCAGCAGTGCCACGAGCGCCGCGGTGATCGCCAACGGTCGCAATCGCGGCGTCGACGTGGCCGCGATCCCGACGCCGAGCGCGAGCAGGCCAAACGCGGAGGAAACCCGCATCGGGGCAAAGCCCGCCAGTGGCTGCACCAGCCACCAGACGTCCGCAAACCAGCCGAGGAGCGCGAGGAGCGCGACCGTCACCGTCAGTGCACCGATGATCCTCGCGCCACTCGGTGACACCATCGCGCGCGACCAGGTCACCAGTCGCGGACGGGACGCGAGCAGTGCACCGACGAGATCGCGGAACGAGGGCGGCGACAGTACGACTCCGAGTGGTGAGGAATACGGTCAACTGGCGGTCCGACGGTTCAGGCGACGGCATTCGCGGCCAATGGCACGAATGCGCCGTCCGGTCCGACCGCCGGAAAGTCACCAGCCAGCGACCGTATCTGCTCCAGTGACCGTTCGAGCACATGCACCGATCGGTCCACTCCAGCCTGTCGGGCAAATCGGAGGGCGAATCCGCATGATCCCATCAGGAAGAGTTGCGCCTGCTCCACGATTTCGAGGATCTGCGCATCACGTTCGCGGGACGCAGGCCGCGACCGGACGATCGAGAGCGCGCGGAACAGTGAGCGCGTCAGGTCGCTGTCGCGGCGCTCACGCCGTATCGCCGTCTCGTCACGAAGGCAGTCGAGGTGTGCGAGGTGCTCGCCGATGACACCTTCGATCCTCGCCAGTGCGGACGCGATGTGAGGCGAGCTCATCAGCTCCCTGAAGATCGGGAGCGTCACGAACAGGCTCACACTGCCATCGTGCAGATCGGCGAGCTCTTCTGCGAATTGGCCACTGGTCGTGGACATGTACATGGCGTCTCCGGACGATCGACGCGAAACGGCAGCGCTCGATCTGGGGAAATAGAAAAGCGCGACCGATTTCACCAGGTGAAATCCATTCGCGCCTTCAACTGACGAGCCCGGAGCTCGTCCGCCAAGTAACCGTGATCCGGCAACGCCGATCAGGAGCCTCGAACTAACGTCGCGCGATCCCCACGCGCAAGCGGCCTCGTTCGGTCACTAGGCCGACCCAACCGCGGCAGAGCGCTCGCCTGATACATCTGCAAAGGAAATGGCCAGCAGGTATGCCACGGCTCGCTCGGAGCTCGTGCAGGCGGCGCGCTTCCTGCACTGGCGGGGCCGACCATGCCGCGTCACCGTGCGACGCGGCATTCGCCTCATGCATATGGAGCACTCAGATGGCTGATACGGCACATGCGACGCGCCACGACGACGCGGAGTCGGTCGACAAGCTGCGCGAAATGATCACCGACATCCGCATCGCGATGGTGACCACCGAAGGTCGCGATGGTGCGATGCACAGCCGACCGATGCACCTGCAGGAAGCCGAGAGCGGCGGCGACCTCTGGTTCGCCACCTCGATGTCGTCTGCGCTGGTGCAGGAGCTGCGCGAGGATGCCCGCATGCTCGTGACCTTCGCCGAGCCTGGGAGCAACCGCTACGCCGTCGTGCGGGGAGAAGGGCGTGTCGAGCGTGACATGGAAAAGATTCAGGAGCTGTGGAATCCATCGCTGCAGACCTGGTTCCCGAACGGGCCCACCGATCCCGACTTGACGTTGATTCACGTCAAGGCTAAGGAAGGCGACTATTGGGACGCACCGTCAGGGCCGGCCAGGCTGGTGAAGTTCGTCGCCGGATTCCTCGGTGGTTCGCGTCCCGATGGCGGCGAGCGCGTCAAGGTCGACCTCGGGGCTCATACGCAGCGCAGCTGAGTCACGAATTTCACGGCTGAGTTGACGGCTCAGGCGCACTGAGCGCATCCTGGGCGCGGTGCACTGCTCAGTGCTTCAGCTGGCGTAGGTTTTGCACGCATTGTCACTAGTTGATACGGCGCGTGTCGTGTCGGTGGAATACATCGGAGTCCGCCACGTGCGGCTCCACCCTTGTCGCATGAGCATCCGGCTCGTGAGACGAAGGCGCGACGCTGCTTCACGGCAGTGCGTCGCGCCTTCTTGCATTTCCGGAGGTGATCGCGAGCTGGTGCGCGATCCGACACGATCCGGCACATCTCGTCGGGTCGATCTGCAAACTGCGTTCGTTCCTGAACGCACCACGGAGGTACGTAACGATGGCGCTTGCCACAATGAACGACCTGTTGATTGCAGAACTCAAGGACCTGTACAGCGCGGAAACGCAGCTCGTGAAGGCGTTGCCGAAGATGGCCAAGGGCGCCACGACACCAAGCCTCCGCACCGCGTTCGAAGAGCACCTCGTGCAGACGCAGGAGCAGGTGGCGCGCCTGGAGCAGATCTTCGAGATCCTTGGCAGCAGCCCGCGTGGCGTGAAGTGCAAGGGCATGGAAGGACTGCTCGAGGAAGCCAGCGAGATGCTGGACGAGGATGGAGAGGACACCGTGCGTGACGCCGGCATCATCGCGTCGGCACAGCGCGTGGAGCACTACGAGATCGCCGCGTACGGCAGCAGCCTCGCCTTCGCGACCCTGCTCGGACACAGCGAGATCGCCGAGTTGCTCGAGATGACGCTGAACGAGGAGAAGCAGGCGGACGAACTGCTGTCCACGATCGCCGAGGAAGAGGTGAATGTCGCCGGTCCGGCGATGGAGGGCGAAGAGGGAGGTTCCGAGGAGGAAGGCGCAGCGAGCCCGCGCCGCAAGTCATCGGGACGCAAGAGCAAGTAGTCGGCAGTTGCTGGTGAACGACATCGTCCCGCGTGCCGGCTGGTGACGACGAAGGCGTGAGCGCTCCGAGGCGCAACGCGATGGCAGCAACGAGGAACGGGGCAGTGGCGAAGGTCGCCACTGCCCCGTTCCTCTTCCCGTTCGACCTGCTATGCGGGGCATCTTTATGTGTTGCATCAGACGCGGAAGGTTCCGTGGCCTTCCGGAGCGCACGTGCGCTGCATCCGATCGACTCCCTGATCCAGCAGCCTGGCGGCAGGCACGGCGCGAAACGAGAAAGGCGCGATCTGGTCCGTGCGGACCGATTCGCGCCTTCGACTGACAGGGCGTATGCCCTTCCGCCAAGGGTGCCTCCATCTGGAGCAGGAGGCGATGTGTTCTGCGACGGAGCCGTTTGCAGGAATCGTGCTAGCTGGACCTCACGCCAGACGCACGACCTCGTGTCACGACAGGATCAGGCAGGCGCGACCAGCATCGTGATGCAGCCAAGTCATCGCCCGCGTCAGAGGCCGTGCGCGAACCCTTCGCGGTACGTCGGATAACGGGGCGTCCAGCCCGTGCCGACGAGGCGCGCATTGCTCACGCGCTGGTTGTTGCGGCTGCGCTGTGCATCGTTGCCGAACACGAGCATGTCGGGATCCTCGCCGCGCTGCGTGGCCAGCCAGCGTGCCACGTCGGCAGCCAGCGTCGGCGCACCGTCCGACAGGTTCATCACCAGCGGCGCCTCGCGCAGTCCGATCGTGTGCAGGATGCCGGCGATGATGTCCTCGCGATGCGCGAGGTTGCTCCAGTACTCGCCGCGCTCAGGCAGCAGCGCGGCGTCCATCATGCGCGGACGCGGATCGCGCCCCGGCCCGTAGATGCCGGCGACACGCAACACGGTCGACCGTGGCAGCCCCGACGTCATCACGATGTCCTCGGCTGCGCGCAGCGCATCGTTGCCGGGACCCGCACCGCGACGCTCACTCGCTTCCGTGACCCATTCCCCATCGCGGCCGCCGTACACACCGGTGCTCGATGTGTAGACGAGCGACCGGGCACCGCTCGCGCGTGCCAGCGCCACGGCTGCCTGCGCGGCAGGCGGGTAGGTGGCGTCGTAGTCCCCTGCTCCGCCGGGCGCCACAGTCAGCACCACGGCATCGAGTTGGTCCGGTAACTCATGGATGCGCCCCGCGGTCAGGTCGCCGCTGATCCAGTGCACTCCGTCTTCCTTTCCGCTGCGCGGCGTGCGGCGTACCGCCCACACGTCGTCGCCGCGTTTCCGCGCCGCGCGCGCCAGTGCGCTGCCCACGTAGCCGGCGCCAAGCACCGCGATCCTTGCATGTCGTTGCATGCTCCAAGCATATGCCGCCGGTCACGCATCGACACCCCTGCGGCATAGTTTCAGCGACATGTCGCAGATCCCGTCCGACCATCGAGCCGCGACCGCTGATGCCGCGCGCGACGTCGAACGCGCTCGTGCCATCGCGCTGCAGCACGGGTGGAATGCGATGGCCTACCAGGTCGTCAACTCCGGTATCCAGCACTGGTTTTCGCAGGCAGGGGATGCCGTCACCGGATACGTGCGCACGCACGGCACGTGCATCGTGGTCGGGGCACCGATTTGTGCCGGCGATCGCCTCGACAGCGTCCTCGGTGAGTGGGAGACGTTCGCCGACTCGATCGGTTGCCGCAGCTGCTACTTCGGCGCAGCCGGCCGCGTGTTCGACCTGCTGCACACGCGGGCCGGGTACACCACCGTGGTCCTCGGTGCGCAGCCGACGTGGGACCCAGCCACATGGCACGAGATTCCGGCACGCACCGCCTCGCTGCGCAGCCAGATGCACCGTGCACGCAACAAGGGTGTGCAGGTGAGCGAGTGGAACCCGGAACGTGCCGAGTCGGACCCGCGATTGCGCATTTGCCTGGAGCAGTGGCTCTCGACGCGCGGATTGCCGACGCTGCATTTCCTCGTCGAGCCGCATACGCTCGATGACCTCCGCGGTCGAAGGCTGTTCGTGGCCGAACGCGGTGCAGGCATCGTGGGCTTCATCACGGCATCGCCGGTGCCGGCCCGCAACGGCTGGCTGGTCGAGCAATTCGTGCGCGGCAGCG
>DASQZA010000222.1:0-10447 GCA_035638935.1 Gemmatimonas sp.
CACGACGCGACGGCACGATCGTGTGCGTGGTGGAAGAGGCAGCCGACATCGCGTCCATCGAGCGGGCCGGCGAGTTTCGGGGTCTGTACCATGTACTGGGCGGCCGGCTGTCACCGCTCGATGGCGTCGGCCCGGACGACCTCGCGATCGGGGATCTCGTGAGCCGCATCGAACCGGAAGAGGTCCGGGAAGTCATCCTTGCGACCAACCCGTCGCTCGAGGGCGAGGCAACCGCCCTGTACGTGCAGCGCCAGCTCGCCTCCCGGGCACAGGGAAATGCGGTGCCGGCGGTTCGGGTCACCCGGATCGCGCGCGGCCTGCCGGTGGGTGGGGATCTCGAGTATGCCGACGGCGTGACGATCGCGCAGGCGCTGACCGCGCGCCGGGAGATGAATTGATGCGTCGCCGCAGCGGCTACTTGGCCAGCGCCGTCATCATGGGCGTTGCGATCGGCATCGTCGGGTGGAGTGCGCACCAGCGTCGCTCCCGACGGAGCCTCTTCAGCGCGACCCCGGTGAACAGGCTTGCCGCACTCGGTTACCTTCGGGCGCACCCGAGCGTTGATAGTGCACGACTCCTCCGGGATTATCTCCAGTGGGAGCCGCATCCGTTGCTCCGTCGCCATGCCCGAAGGGTTCTGCGGCGGACTGAACGGCTATTACGTTCGTAGCAGTCCCTCGCGTGCCCGCCGTGTAACGGCAGGACCGGGGGAGACCGAGACTTCCGCCCCCATGTCCATGTCCGTCGGCGCCGCCACCTGGTCGTTCACTGAAGACGACTTCGGGGCCATCACGATTACGCTGCAGCGGTTCCTCTACGACGCGAAGTGCCGGTGTGCACTGCTCGTCGACCGCAGTGGCCAACTCGTCGCCACGGTCGGTGAGCCTCCCGCGTTCGACGCCACGGCGTTCGCCACGCTCACCGCAGCCGACTTCAGCGCCAACGACCAGCTTGCACGCCTGATCGGCGAAAGCGACTTCAGCGTGCTCTTTCATCAGGGCGAGAAGGAATCGATGTACCTGGCGGACATCGCGCGACGCGTGATCCTCGTCGTGCTGTTCGACAATCGCACCACGCTCGGACTCGTGCGTTTGCGCATGAAAGGCGCGGTCGACGAACTCACGAAGATCTTCGAAGGGGTCTTCGCGCGTGGCGGTCCGGGCAACCCGGCACCTCCCGGCTTTCTCGCCGGCGCAGAAGACGAGATCGACCGGCTCTTCCAGTAAGGGCCGCGCGATGTCGATGATCAACTATGCGTCCCGTGAGATCAACTGCAAGATCGTCTACTACGGGCCCGGTCTTGGTGGCAAGACCACGAATCTCGAGTACGTCTACGGCAAGGTGAGCCCGAGCACGCGCGGAAAGCTCATCTCTCTCGCCACGGAAACCGAACGCACCCTCTTCTTCGATTTCCTTCCCGTCGACCTCGGTACCATCCGCGGCTTTCGAACACGATTTCATCTGTACACGGTGCCGGGACAGGTCTACTACAACGCCAGCCGCAAGCTCATCCTCAAGGGTGTCGATGGCGTCGTGTTCGTGGCGGACTCGCAGGCCGAGCGCGCGGAAGCGAATCTCGAGTCGATGCAGAACCTGTACGACAACATGTCGGCCTATGGGTATGACCTGACCCGCATGCCGTTCATCGTGCAGTACAACAAGCGCGACTTGCCCAACGCCGCACCGCTCGGCGAGCTGCAGTCCATGCTCAATCCGGGCTGGGAAGTCACCGATCCGGCGCGCATGCGCGGGCTGGCCGACCCCTTCCGTCCCGGCGAGTACCTGGTGTCGCAGCTACCCACCGGGGAGTGGGTCGAGCGTGCGCCGTACTTCGAAGCGGTGGCCGTTGGCGGTGACGGCGTGTTCGACACGCTGAAGGCGGTGTCGAAGCTCGTGCTCAAGACGCTGGCGTAGCGCCACACGAGAGACACACGCTGGGCTTCGTTCTTGCACGTTGCACGAACGAAATGAACATTCTCGTTGTCGGCACGGGCTACGTCGGTCTGGTCGTCGGCGCATGTCTCGCGGAAACCGGCAACGATGTCATCTGTGCTGACATCGACGCGGCAAAGATCGGCAGCCTCTTGCAGAATGTGCTGCCGATCTACGAGCCCAGCCTCGACGAGCTCGTGCGTCGCAACCAGCAGCAGAATCGACTCCACTTCACCACGGATCTCGCGGCCTCTGCCGTGAATGCAGACGTGGTGTTTCTCGCCGTTGGCACGCCGCCCGGTGAAGACGGTTCGGCCGATCTTCGCCACGTGCTCGAGGCAGTGGCGACGATTGCGCCATGCTTCACGCGTGAGGTCGTGGTCATTACCAAGAGCACGGTACCCGTAGGGACAGCCGAGCGCGTGGCCGAGTCGCTCGGCCGTGGCGCGCGCGTCCCGTTTCACGTCTGCAGCAATCCGGAATTCCTTAAAGAAGGGGACGCCGTCGAGGATTTCCTCCGACCGGATCGTGTTGTTCTCGGGGTCGAAAGCGATTACGCCCGCGGTGTGCTCGCGGAGCTGTACGCGCCATTCGTGCGCACCGGCAAACCGATCCTGTTCATGGACATCGCGTCCGCCGAACTCACGAAGTATGCGGCCAATGCCATGCTCGCCACACGCATCTCGTTCATGAACGAGATCGCGATGCTCTGCGAGCGCGTCGGCGCCGACGTCGACAATGTGCGACGTGGCATGGGCAGCGATTCGCGGATCGGCTCTGCCTTTCTGTTCCCGGGCCCGGGGTACGGTGGCTCCTGCTTTCCGAAGGATGTGCAAGCGCTGTTGCACACAGGCAAGTCGATGGGTGTGCCCCTCGACGTCGTATGCGCAGCGCAGTCGGCGAACGCGCGACAGCGCCGGGTCATGTTCGAGAAGCTCCACGCGGTACTTGGCGACGGCATCGCGGAAGCGCGGGTTGCGGTGTGGGGCCTCGCGTTCAAGGCGCGCACCGACGATCTGCGCGAATCGCCGGCCCTGCATCTCATCGATCAACTGCTCGAGGTCGGATGCGCTGTCGTGGCCCACGACCCCGTAGGCATTCCGCGGGCGCGCCAGCTGTATGGCGACCGCGTCGAGTTCGCGGAATCCAACTACGATGCATTGACGGGTGCGGATGCGCTGGTGGTCGCGACCGACTGGAACGAGTATCGCCATCCGGACTTCGTGCGCATGCGTGAGAGTCTTCGCTGCCCGGTGGTCGTCGACGGTCGTAATCTTTACGACCGGAAGAAGATGCGATCCCTCGGGTTCACGTATCACTCCATCGGACGTCCGACGCACGCAACCTCGTGAGACCATCGTGAGACCATCGTGAGAGTACTGATCACCGGCGGCGCCGGTTTCCTGGCTTCCCACCTCACCGACCGCTTCCTGCGCGACGGGCACGAGGTGGTGGGTATGGACAATTTCATAACCGGCAGCGCGGACAACATCGCGCATCTGGCCGGGAACCCGCGCTACTCGTTCATTCGGCACGACGTCTCGTCGTTCATCCACGTCCCGGGGCCGCTGGATGGTGTGCTGCATCTCGCTTCGCCGGCGAGCCCCATCGATTATCTCGAGCATCCCATCGCCACACTCAAGGTGGGCTCCCTTGGTACGCACAACGCGCTCGGAGTCGCCAAGGCGAAGGGCGCGCGCTTCTTCCTCGCGTCCACGTCGGAGGTGTACGGCGACCCGCTCGTGCACCCGCAGCCCGAGGAGTACTGGGGGAACGTGAATCCGATCGGGCCTCGCAGCTGTTACGACGAGGCGAAGCGGTTCGCGGAAGCCATCACGATGGCGTACCACCGCTACCACGGACTCGACACACGCATCGTCCGCATCTTCAACACCTATGGGCCGCGCATGCGGCCGCAGGACGGGCGGGTCGTGTCGAACTTCATCGTGCAGGCGCTGTGCGGCGAGCCGATCACGATTTACGGCGACGGTTCGCAGACCCGGAGTTTCTGCTACGTCGAGGATGAGGTGGAAGGGCTCTATCGCCTGTTCATGAACGGCGACTCGCAGCCCACGAACATCGGTAACCCGGTGGAGTTCACCGTGAAGGAGCTGGCCGAGATGGTCCTGGAACAGATTGGCACCGAGTCGGAGATCGTGTACCGGGACCTGCCGGTCGACGATCCGAAGGTCCGGCAGCCCGACATCACGCGTGCCGAGACCATGTTGGGGTGGACACCCAAGGTTCCGCTTGCCGAGGGGTTGGCGCGGACCATCGAGTATTTCCGGGGCGTGGTCAAGGGCTGACGATCGCGCCCGTATGGGAGCCCGTATGGGAGCCCGTACGGGAGCCTGTTTGGGCTGGCGAATCCGGCTCGCCTCGGCGAGCTTGAGTCGTGAACCTTCCCAACGCCATCACCGTCGGTCGCATCGCGCTGACGCCACTGATTGCGTGGCTGCCGTTCATGACGTCGTGGAGCAGCAGGTTGGCCGCGTTCGCGCTGTTTCTGGTCGCCGCCATCACGGACTACTGGGACGGGCACCTCGCGCGCCAGCGCAACCTCGTCACCGATCTCGGGCGCGTGCTCGATCCCCTCGCGGACAAGCTGCTGCTCGTCGCGACGCTGGTACCGATGCACATGCTGCAGCGGCATCCGTCCTTCCTGTCGTCGGCTGACGTCGCGGCCAGCGATACCGCGGCATTTCTCTTCGTGACGCCATTCGGCCGCGTCTCTCTCCCACTCTGGATCCTCTTGGTGGTATTGGGCCGCGAGGCGTTCATGACACTCTTTCGGGGAGTCGCCGCACGTCGCGGCCTGATCATCGCCGCGATCGGCCCTGCAAAGTGGAAGACGACGTTTCAGTCGATCTGGATGGGCTCTGCCTACTTCTGGTTCTTCGCCGCAACGCTCGCGGTGGGGCAGGGCTGGACCGAGCGTGGCTGGTGGCGCGCCTTCGCCCAATTCAATGGCGTGCTCGGCGTCGCAAGCATGCTGGGCGCTGTCCTGCTCACACTGTACAGCCTCTGGCTCTACATGCGCCGCTACGGGGCCCGGGTAGTGCGACCCATCACCTGACCCCTGCTTCCGCCGGTTGGCGCCTGAGGTTCAGCTTCTGCCTTTCCGCTTCTGCTTTTCGGCTTCTGCTTCTCCGCTTCTGCCGTGAACATTGAGATCGTCACGATCGGCGACGAGCTGCTGCTCGGCTTCACGATCGACACCAACGCCGCGCATCTGGCGCGAGAACTGTCAGCGCTCGGCATCCGCGTCGTGCGCCGAACCACGGCCGGTGACGAACCCGAGTCGATTGCATCCGCCGTCCGCGATGCACTCGATCGCACTGGCGCAGTGATCACGACCGGCGGTCTCGGGCCAACGGCCGACGACCGCACCAAGCCCGTCATCGCGAGCCTCTTCGGGCGCGGCATGATGATGGACAATGCCATACTGCACGCGCTCGAAGCGCGATGGCTCAAGCGCTTCGGCCATGCGCTTCCGGAGAGCAACCGGCAGCAGGCCATGGTTCCGGAAGGCGCGACGATTCTCACCAACCGTCACGGGTCTGCGCCGGGAATCTGGCTCGAGGACGGGCGCGGTCGCTGGGTGGCGATGTTGCCGGGGGTCCCGCGCGAGATGCGTGGCATGCTGGCGGACACGATCGTCCCGCTGTTGCGCGACCGGGTTGGCGATGACGCATCCGTCGTGCGATCGCGCACGCTTCGTACGGTCAACATCTCCGAGTCTGCGCTTGCCGACCGCCTCGGTGAACTTGCGCGCGACGTACTCGGTCTGTCGGTTGCATTCCTTCCCGGCAGCGACGGCGTCGATCTTCGCATCACGTCGGCAGGGTTGGCAGCGGCCGAGGCAGACACGCTGCTCGATCGCGCGGCGGCGCTGTTGCGGGAACGCGCTGGTCACGTCGTGTACGGCACCGGCGACGATGATCTCGCCGCGCTCGTGCTCGCCGCGTGCACCGAGCGCGACATGACGATGGCCGTCGGCGAAAGCTGCACCGGCGGGATGCTTGGCGGCCGGCTCACCTCCGTCGCGGGCGCGAGCCGTGTCTTTCAAGGCGGCGTGATCGCCTATGCGAACGATGTGAAGACCCGTGAGCTCGGTGTCAGCGGATCGGACATCGAGGCGCATGGTGCCGTGAGCGAGCCCGTCGCGCGCGCGATGGCGTCCGGCGTTCGTCGGAAGTTCGGCACGAACATCGGGCTTTCTATCACCGGCATCGCGGGTCCTGGTGGCGGCTCCGAGGAGAAGCCCGTCGGCACCGTGTGGGTGGGCCTCGACTTCGATGGCGATGTCCGTGCCGTGCGGGCCGTTCTCCCCGGCAATCGCGACGAGATCCGCTACCGCGGCACGCAGATGGCACTCGACCGGGTGCGCCGCGCATTCGAGCGCACATCGGACGCCCCCGGATGGACCACGAAGGCCTGACACCGGCGATGTACCGGCGATGTACCGGGGCGGCCCACCCGCTAAACTTTCCGTGACGAGACGCGTACGGTAGCAGCCGTACGATCCGCGGCACCAGGCTGATCGATACCGAAGGATGACACCGACCATGACCGACTCCACACAGGCCACACAGCCCGACGAGAGTGCCGACGACGGCACGTCGCCCGTGACGACTACCGACACCGATTCCAGCCCGGAGTCGCTGCAGCGCGAACTCGCCGAAACACGCGACCGCATGCTGCGACTGGCCGCGGAGTTCGACAACTTCCGTCGCCGCGCGGTGAAGGAGCGTCAGGAAGCGTCATGGCGTGGCCAAGGCGACCTGGTGCGCGGTATCCTCGACGCCATCGACGACATCACGCGTTTCGCCCACGTCGATCCCGCTACGGTCGATGCGAAAACCGTCGTCGACGGTGTGCAGATGGTGGAGAAGAAGCTGTTCAAGTCGCTCGCCGGCCACGGCTTCGAAATCATCGATCCCACGAACCACCCGTTCGATCCGGCACATCACGAAGCCGTGAGCACCGCGCCCGCGGCGACGCCGGAAGAAGACGGCATCGTGGCCGTCACCTTCCAGGTCGGCTACGTGATCAACGGCGTCGTGTTGCGCCCGGCGCGCGTCGTCGTGAAGCAGTGGAGCGGCGCAGGTCGCGCCAGCGGATCTCTCGTCTCCTGATATGGCAAACGGCAAGGACTATTACGCGGTCCTCGGTGTGGCCTCGACCGCATCGGCGGACGAGATCAAGAAGCAGTATCGCCGTCTGGCAAAGCAGTACCATCCAGATGCCAACCAGAACGAACCCAAGTCGGCGGAGCGCTTCAAGGAGATCTCCGAGGCCAACAACGTCCTGAGTGATCCGGAGAAACGGAAGCAGTACGACGAGATGCGGCGACTCGGGGCGTTCAGTGGATTCGGCGGGCGCACGTCGTCGGCGGGCCCGTCGTCACGGGCATCGGGTTACGGAAACACTGGTTACGGTGGCGCGGGCGGACCGGGTGCCGGTGGTTTCACCGATTTCGACGTCGGTGGCATCGGTGGCCTTGGTGACCTTTTTTCCTCGATGTTCGGGCAAGGCGCCGCACGCCCGAAGCGCGGCGGTCCCGAACGCGGCCAGACCGTCGAGAAGGTCGTGGAAGTGCCATTCCGCGTTGCCGCGAGCGGCGGCAAGACTCCCGTGGAACTCGAGGTCAGCGAGGAATGCGCCACGTGCAATGGCAACGGAGCGGCGCCGGGTGCGCAACTCCGTCCGTGCGCCGAGTGCGCGGGGCGCGGCGTGATTTCGTTCGGTCAGGGCAGCTTCGCCGTCAACCGTCCGTGCCCCGTGTGCATGGGCCGCGGGCAGGTGCCGACCGAGCGGTGCCCCACGTGCAACGGGAGCGGTGAGGCACGTGCGCGTCGCAAGGTGCTCATCACGGTGCCGCCAGGCGCTGAAAGTGGTGCGAAGGTGCGGTTGCGTGGTCAGGGAGGAAAAGGTGCCGCAGGCGGGCAGCCAGGCGACCTGGTGATCACGTTCCAGGTGCTGCCCGACCGCTTCTACAAGCGCGAAGGCCTGGACCTCGTGGCGACGGTCCCGATCAACATCGCGCAGGCGACGCTCGGTTCGCGCATCACGGTCAAGACACTCGACGAAAAGAAGATCACGTTGCGCATTCCTCCCGGCACGAACGCCGGCAAGCGGTTTCGCGTCTCGGGGCAGGGGATCGAGAAGGAAGGCAAGAAGGGTGATCTTTTCGTGGAAGTCACGATCACCGTCCCCGAAACGCTTTCCGAAAGTCAGGAGAAGGCCATGCGCGACTTCGCCGAGGCCGGAGGCCTCAAGTTCTGAGCGCTCTGATTCGCTGGTGGTCCCGCCACTGCCTGCGCACGACGTTCGTATGCGGCCTGCTGGCCGCGACGTCCACTGTTGCACGCGCACAGGGCGACAGCACTCGCACGAGCGCACGTACCGGTGACGCCCGCGGCGGCATTGCGAACTGGGCATGGGACCAGTGCCTCGGTGGCCTCACGTACGGGCAGCCGTTCAAGCTCGCACTGTCGTACGGCGGCGGCCTGGTGCACGAGTCGATGACGGGGGGCGCCGACATCTGCGCGTTCGGCGCGGCAAAGGTCGGATTTGGCGCGGCTCGCGGCACGATCGGTATCGGACGAAGCAATGGCCCACTGGGCAGCGGCGTGGCGTTGTCCGGCGGCGTGATGCGCACGTTCGGCGGTGCCTGGGGCGCGACACCGCGGCGCACTTATGTCGGCGGTGGTATCACGGTATGGCCGGTACTCGGACTCGGGGCGGAGATCGGCTACTACGTGCGTCTGGGTGACGAGGCCGGCGCATCCACCCGCCAGCGCCGCATCCTCACGTGGTCCGCAGGCTTCGGCTTCTAGCGCTGCTCCAGACGCGATGACGTCATCCCGGAATCCGCTGCGCTCGCAGGCGGTGCAGGTATCGATCGGCCTCGTCGCCGGTCTCGTCATCGGCATGCTGCTCGCGCGCGACACCGTCGACCCCGTGCTCAACGCGCGCATCATCAAGATCCTCGAGCCGATCGGCACCGCATGGATCAGCGCGATTCGCATGACGGTCATTCCGCTCGTCGTGCCACTGCTCATCGTGGGCGTTGCCGGATCGGACGACACGCGCCGCGCGGGCGTGCTCGGCGCGCGCGCATTCGGTTTGTTCTTCGCGTTCCTGATTTTCTTTGCGGCATTCACCGCGCTCGTGGCACCGTGGCTCTACGAGTTGCTCGTGCTCGATCCCACCGCGACTGCCCGACTTCGCGCATCGGCCAAGATCGACATGCCCGCCCCGGATGCACTGAGTGTGCGTACGTGGGTGCTGAGTCTCATTCCCGCGAACCCGATCAAGGCCGCGGCAGATGGCGCACTGCTGCCGGTCGTGCTGTTCACGCTGCTGTACGCGTTCGCGCTCGGTCGCATCTCGGCGGACGTGCGCGCATCGCAGATCGCGTTCTTCCGCGGCATGGCCGACACGATGCTGGTGGTGGTGCGCTGGATCCTCGCGATCGGCTGGCTCGGCATCTTCGCACTGGCGGTGGTGCTGGGCCAGCAACTCGGGGCCGATGCGATCGGCGCCATCGGTTTCTACGTCGCGGTGAACATCGGCCTGCACATCGTGGGCATCGTGCTGATCTACGTGCTGATCGTGGTCACGCGTCGGGTGCCGGTCGCGAAGTTCGCTCGCGCCGTCCTCCCCGCGCAGGTCGTCGGTTTCGGTACGCGAAGCTCGCTCGCATCGCTGCCGGCTTTGGTAAAAGGCGCAACCGACCATCTCGCACTGCCGGCGACGTCGACGGGTTTCGTGCTGCCGCTCGCCGTTTCCGTCTTCAAGCTGACGAGCGCGATCTACTGGATCGTCGCCGCACTGTTCGTGGCGCGTCTCTACGGCCTGCCGCTCCCTGTATCCTCGATCCTGCTGGTCGGCGCCTCGTCAGTCGTGCTGAGCCTCAGCACCCCCGGCATCCCAAGCGGCGGCATGCTGCTGCAGGCGCCACTCTACGTCGCAATCGGCCTGCCAGTCGAAGCCATCGGCATCTTGATCGCGCTCGACACGTTGCCGGACATGTTCAAGACCGTCTTCAACGTCACGGCCGACATGGCGGTCGCTGTACTCGCGCCGGATCGAGCGGACGTTGGTGTCGTGGCGTGACTGCGGTTTAGTCGACTCTGAACTGCAGGGAAGCTGGTAGAAACAGAAACGAAGCGGAAACGAAACGAATCGTCCGTCGAGGACGACGGGCTGGTGGCGTGCCTCACTGAGGCCGCATTTTCTTTGGAACAGCACCCAGACGCCGAGGCAGGTGCAGTTCCCCCATAAAGAAGTACGACGTCAGCTACCCGCTGCGTCCCACATCATGCACCGTACAGATCCGTTTCGTTTCAGCTTCGTTTCTGTTTATAGGCTCTTCGGGGAAATGTGTGGGTAAAATCAGCCGGTTTTGAGGGGTGGATCGCGGCGGTGTGAGAGGAGAAACGGGTGGTTGCGGCGCGGCGATACGAGCTTGAAGTTCATGGATGGATACTCGACGCATGATGTCGGA
>DASQZA010000223.1:0-3073 GCA_035638935.1 Gemmatimonas sp.
TCGCATTCGCTCCCGGACCGGGAGGATTGCCGATCCCTCCCTGGCCATTCTGCGTCTGGTTGCCGAACGCCGTGCCGGGGCGCCGGTAGAACGCGATGCGCTTGCCATCCGGCGACCACGTCGGCCCGCCGTCGCAATCCACACTCGGCGCGAGATACGTCACGACACGCGTGCGGGTGTCGTACACAGCGACAAACGCGTGATTCACGCGGTCGCTCACGAATGCAATCTTCGACCCGTCTGGCGACCAACGCGGGCTGCCGTTTCGCCCCCACGCCTTGATGAAGGGCACGCCGCCGGTGTCGGCAGCTGTCGCCGCACCGCCGCGAGCGATGCGCGCACGGTGGATCTGCGCATCCTTCACGTACAGCACGTGCCGCCCATCCGGCGACAGCGACGGATTCCCGCCTTCCGCCACGCGCCACGCAGGTCCGCCTGTCGATCGCACCGCCCAGATGGCGCGATCGGCACCATTCGGGTCGTGTGACGGGTTCGCCACCCATCCAAAACGGTTCGGGGCAGAGCCGCGAACGAACACGATCGTCGAGCCGTCATCCGAGATCGAGACGTCGGTGAGGTCGATGCCGTCATCGTTCAGGAAGTTCGTGACGCGAGTCGGTGTAAATGACGGCGCGGCGGCCGTGTACACATTCCGCAGTCCGCGGTCGTAGGTCATCCATGCCACACGGTCGACCTTGCGAGCCGATACCAGCGTGAGCGGCGACGCAGGCGACAGGAATTGCTCGACGGTTGGCTTGCCCTGTGCAAACACCGGAGCCGGCGCGGCGGGTAACAACATCGCGAACTCAATCGCGGCTGAGCACGCGCATGCCAGCGGAGATGCCGCAGCGATTCGACAGGGCTGGGTGACAGCAAAAGCGACGCGGGACATCGAACCTCGGGAAGGAGTCTGGCGCTAACCTACACCCAAATGCGCAAGTCTGGGGTTCAGCGAGCAGGGCGTCGTCCGCGTAGCTGTGACATGACCCTACCTCATCCACTCCGCGCCAGTCGTCGGCTTGTCTGCGCCGCGATCGTCTGCATCGTGCTCGCTCCCATGCACGTCGCCGCACAGCCCCGCACTGCGGATCCGGCGAAGCGTGGCATTGCCCTCAGCGGGTTTCCACGATTCGTCAAACTTGCGGACGGCGTATACGGTTACGAAGAGATCCGCTCGCCAGGCTTCACTACGGTAAGTCTGGTGGTGGTCGGGCGAGACGGAGTGCTCGTCGCGGATGGGCAGGGAAGTGCCGCCGCGACGGCGACGATGCTGGGGCGCATTCGCACACTCACATCGCTGCCGGTGCGGTGGTACGTGATGGGGTCAGATCACGGTGATCATACTGCCGGCAACGGCGTCCTGCCCAAGGACATCACCTACATCGTGCACGCTACGTCGCGAGCGCAACTGCAGCGCGATTCCGCCGCGGCAGGGGCGGGGCGCACCGTGATCGTGCCGCCACGCGCGATGAGCACCGACCACGAAGTCGTCGACATCGGCGGGCGATCAGTGCACGTCCGCTTCCTCGGCCGCGCGCACACGGGTGGTGATCTCATGGTGCACCTGCCAGAGCAAGGCATCCTGTTCATGAGCGAGGCGTACTTGAACCGTGTCTTTCCCGCAATGCGGTCTGCGTATCCGACCGAATGGGTGGCGACGGTCGACCGCGCACTCGCGATGAAGGACGTATCGACGTTCGTGCCGGGACACGGATTCATCGAGTCCGCAACGGTATCGCGCGAGGAACTCGTGGCGTTTCGCGGAGCACTGCTGTCCGTGAATGCGGAGGTGAAGCGGCTGCACGGGCTCGGTCTTTCGCCGGAGGATGCAGTGAAGCAGGCGCAGTGGGGAGAATACGCGGACTGGTTTCTCGCCGGGCAGCAGGCCGCAATCGCAGTGCGACGAGGGTACGAGGAGCTGTCGGGACGGTTGAAGTAAGTCAGTCTCCAAATCCCTCCATCATCCGTCGTCGATGATGGAGGGTGAACGAATGGATCATGCGCGCGAGTTCTACTCGTCCGTCACGCATCCTTCGCTGGCGCTCTTCACGAACCTTGCGTACTTGAACAGCACACCGCGCGTTGCGCGCAGCGCCGGCGTCGTCCACTCCGCTCGGCGTGTCGCCATCTCCTCGTCGCTCACATCCGTCGTGAGCGAAAACGATCCGGCGTCGATCGTCACCATGTCGCCGTCGCGCAGCAGTGCGATCGGGCCGCCGTCCTGTGCTTCCGGCACGACGTGGCCTACCACGAAGCCGTGCGTTGCACCGGAGAACCGGCCATCGGTCACCAGCGCGACCGCATTGCCGAGCCCCGCGCCGATGATCGCGCTCGTCACCGTGAGCATTTCCGGCATGCCGGGTCCGCCGCGCGGCCCTTCGTAGCGGATGATCGCCACGTCTCCCGCCTTGAGCTCTCCGCGTTCGATCGCGTGCAACGCCGCTTCCTCCTGATCGAACACACGCGCCGGCCCGCGAAATCTCTCACCTTCCTTGCCGGTGATCTTTGCGACGGCACCTCCCGGCGCGACGTTACCGCGAAGAATCGTGATGTGGCCGCGCGCCTTGATCGGATTGGACACTGGTCGGATCACGTCCTGTCCTTCCGACAGCGGCGGTACGTCCGCGAGATTCTCGGCCAACGTACGACCCGTGACCGTCAAACAGTCGCCATGCAGCAGCCCCTGCTCGAGCAGGTAGCGCATGAGCGCCGGCGTGCCGCCCACCTTGTCCAGATCTTCCATCACGTACCGGCCACTGGGCTTGAGGTCGGCGAGGTATGGAACGCGCGCCCCGATCTCATGAAAGTCGTCGATGGTGAGTGGTACGTCCGCGGCGCGCGCGATCGCGATGAGGTGCAGCACGGCATTCGTCGAACCACCGAGCGCCATCACGACAGTGATCGCGTTCTCGATCGCTCGCCGCGTCATGATCTTCTTCGGCCGGATATCGCGCTCGAGGAGGACACGGATGGCCGCACCCGCCGCCGTGCACTCCTGCTGCTTGCGCGGGTCGACGGCTGGTGTGGAGGAGCTGTACGGCAGTGTCATGCCGAGCGCTTCCGCGGCCGACGC
>DASQZA010000224.1:0-3972 GCA_035638935.1 Gemmatimonas sp.
CATGAGCATGCCCGAAATCGATCTCGACACACTCAGACCGGAACCGACATGCTCGACTCGTTGCGCGCCCTCCTTGCCGACAGCCTCCCTGAAGTCCCGCCCATGGATGCGCCGGCCGTGCCGGGGGATATCCGGATTGCCGCTTGCGCGCTGCTGCTCGAGATGGCGTATGCCGACGGTCGCATGACCGCCGACGAGCGCAAAGTTGTGGTGCGGTCACTCACGCGGCATTTCGGCGTGGACGAGCGTGGCGCCGAGGAGCTGATGCAACTTGCCGAGTCGGAGCTCGCCGAGACGACGGAGGCGACGTCGTACACGCAGCAGCTCGTGCAGGAATACGACCAGGACCAGCGCATCATGCTCGCGGAGATGCTCCGCGAGGTGGCGAGCGCGGACGGGTGGCTCGACCAGCATGAGGAGGCGCTGATGGGCAGATGCGAGATGTGGCTGCAGGTGGATCCGGGGTCGCTTGGGAGGCGGGCGGGGGGAAAGGCGGCGGGTCCGGATTCGGATGCTGGGCTGGTGAGCTGAGGGCTCGGGGCCGGCGGCGCTGAGCGATTCTTGCACAGTTGTTGACCTGGCATCTTTGCGCGCAGCGGCACCACCCGAGATCGGCTGGCAGCTATGGCTCAGAGCTATAGCTGCCAGGGGCGGCACTGAAGTTTCCAGCTATAGCCGCGAGCTACAGCGATAGCTGTCAGAAAAGGCCAAATGGAAGGACGACGGTTTTGCGGGTGCGCGCTCCGAGCTTTCATCTGAAAAACTCAGAGCTATAGCTGACAGCTTCAGTACCGTCACTGGCAGCCATAGCTCTCAGCCATGCCTCTCAGCCGATCTCGGGTGGCCCCGCTGAGCGCCAAGATGCCAGCCCCGCCGCCAGAAGCCGCGGAAGCGCACAAAGGTCAGCGGCCAGTCTGAGCACCCAGCTCCAGCCTTACGGAACGCGCTACGCGCAAGGCGCTACGCGTCGTACCCCACCACCAGATTCCGCCCCGCCTGATTCGCCCTCTCCACCGCCGTCCCGGACGCGGTGAGCAGCCCGTCCACACTCGTGATGCTGTCGCTCAGCTCTGCGACGCCAACGCTCACCGTGCAGCGCACACCCTGGTAGTCGCCCTGAAAGACATGGCGCTGCATGCGTTCGCGAATGCGCTCGGCCAGCACCAGGCCGCCCGACAGCTCCGTGCTCGGCAGCAGCACGGCGAATTCCTCGCCGCCGACGCGCCCCACGATGTCCGTCGTGCGTGACTCCTGGCGGCACACCGAGGCGATCGCGCGCAGCCACTCGTTGCTGAACTCCTCACCATGCGTGTCGTGCAGGTCGCGAAAACGATCGGCCTGCACGAGCAGCAGCGAGAGCGACTGTCCGTAGCGGCGACCGCGCGACACCTCCGATCCTGCGACATCGAAGAACGCGCGTCGCGTCGACACCCCCGTCAGGTAGTCCGTCGTGCTCGTCGCGTCTTCGCGCGATGCGTCCTCGAGCTTGCGGCGTTCGGACAGGTCACGCGTGACGACGGAAAACGCCGACGCCGATCCGTCAGCGGCGCGCAGCGCCGTAATGACGGTGTTCGCCCAGAACTGCGTGCCGTCCTCGCGAATCCGGAACCCCTCCTCTTCGCACCATCCGTTCTGGCTCGCAAGGGCAAGTGTGTCGCGGGTGTGCGATTCCGAATTGCCGGAGTCCGGGAGCAGCGACGAGAGCGGGCGCCCGATGATCTCGGACGATGCGAACTGGTGCACGCGCTCCGCCGACTCGTTCCAGCTCTCGATGATGCCACTGGTGCCGATCGTGTAGATCGCGTAGTCGCGCACCGCACCGTCGACCGCGCGCAGCTGCTGCTCGAGCCGGGAGGTGAGCCCGCGTGCATCCGCCAGCCCCGCAGCGTCGGTGACGACGACGACGAATCGTCCTTCGGACACCTTGATGAGCGACAGGTGCACGCCGCGCTGCTCGCCGGGGGCGAGCAACTCGATGCTCTCCACCACGACCCCGCGCGGCGCATCGAACCCGCGTGCGCGTGCGCGCAGCTCCGGCGCGACTGCCCCCAGAGCGTCGAACAGCTTCTCGAGCGGACCCTGCGCAAACGGAGTGAGGAGGCGCCGCGCGGCCAGGTTCGCTACTTCGACACGTCCTTCGCCGTCGGTCTCGACGAGACCGACTGGTGCCAGCACGAACAGGTCGAGCAGCGATTCCGGCGTCACGCGGCAGCCTCGGGTTGTGGGACGTCGAATCCAGGCGTGAGTGCGCGGGTGCGAATCTCGTCGAGCACTCGGTCGATGAACGCATCGGCAGCGAACGATTCCTGCTTCTTGCCTGCACCGCGCACGCGCAATGCCACCGTGTCCTCCTGCGTCTCACGCGCACCGATGACGCACATGTACGGAATCTTCGTCATCTCGCCTTCGCGTACGCGGTAGTTGAGCGTTTCGTTGCGCGCGTCGAGCGTCGAGCGGATGCCACGATCGCGCATCCGCTTCACCAGCGCTTCCCCGTGCGGATTGAAGTCGAGCGCGATCGGAATCACGCGCACCTGCTCCGGCGCCAGCCAGAGCGGGAACGCGCCGGCGAAATGCTCGATGAGGATCGCGATGAAGCGCTCGAATGAACCGCTGACCGCGCGATGAATCACGACCGGGCGATGCGCGGCGTTGTCTTCGCCCGTGTACGTGAGGTCGAAGCGCTCCGGCGCGTTGTAGTCGAGCTGGATGGTACCGAGTTGCCATGCGCGCCCGATGGAATCGGTCACGTCGAAGTCGATCTTCGGCCCGTAGAAGGCACCATCGCCTTCCTTCATCTCGTACGGGCGCCCGGTCGAATCGAGCGCAGCGCGCAATGCGGCCTCGGCGCGATCCCAGAGTTCGTCGTCGCCGATGCGCTGCTCCGGCCGCGTGGCGAACTTGAGCCGCGCCGTCAGGCCGAACGTGTCGTAGTAACCGAGGATGAAGTTCATGAGGAACTGCACTTCCTCGGCGATCTGGTCTTCGCGAAGGTACACATGACAGTCGTCCTGCGAGAACTGA
This sequence comes from Gemmatimonas sp., assembly GCA_035638935.1. Classification (GTDB taxonomy): domain Bacteria; phylum Gemmatimonadota; class Gemmatimonadetes; order Gemmatimonadales; family Gemmatimonadaceae; genus Gemmatimonas. The sequence goes on from DASQZA010000224.1 coordinate 3,025, forward strand.
CGCACGCGTGTGAGCCCCGACAGCGCGCCGGACAGTTCGTTCCGGTGCAGCACGTCGAACGTCACGTAGCGCATCGGCAACTCGCGATACGAATGCTTCGTGGCCGCAAAGAAGAGGTGATGCGACGGGCAGTTCATCGGCTTGAGCGACATGTCGTGCTCACCCGTCTCGTTGTCGAGCACGAGGAACATGTTCTCGCGATACTTGCCCCAGTGCCCCGACTGCTCCCACAGGCGCTTGTTGTACAGCAGCGGCGTCTTGATCTCCTTGAACGCCTCCTGCTGCCGTTCACGCACGAACGCTTCGAGGGTGTTGTAGATCGTCGTACCCTTGGGCGTCCAGAACACGCCACCCGGTGCATGGGGGAAGAGCTGGAACAGGTCGAGCTGCTTGCCGAGCACGCGATGATCGCGCTTCTTCGCCTCCTCGAGCCGATGCAGATGCGCGTCGAGCTCCTCCTTCTTGACGAACGCCGTGGCGTAGACCCGCTGCAGCATCTGCCGCTTCTCGTCACCGCGCCAGTACGCGCCGGCTGCCGACAGCAGCTTGAAGTGCTTGAGGTAGCTCGTGTCCTGCACGTGCGGACCACGACACAGGTCGATGAACGGCCCGTCGGTGTATGTGCTGATGATTTCGTCGCTGCCCTCGAAGTCGTCCAGGCGCTCCAGCTTGAGCGGATCGTCGGCGAATCGTACGCGCGCTTCCGCCAGCGTGACTTCCTCGCGCACGAACGGATACTTCTCGGCGATCACCTTGCGCATCTCCGCTTCGAACGCGGCGAGGTCATCCGGCGTGAAGGGCTGTGCGACCTCGAAGTCGTAGTAGAACCCGTCCTCGATGGCCGGGCCGAAGCCGATATGCGCATCCGGGCGCAGGCGCCGCACGGCAGTCGCGAGGATATGCGCGCCAGAGTGCCGCAACACGCCGAGCGCACGCGGATCCTTCTCG
>DASQZA010000225.1:0-19717 GCA_035638935.1 Gemmatimonas sp.
CCACCGCCCGGCGCTACGGCGCGCCGCCGTTCGTCGATGTCGAACAGCAGCAGACTCGTTCCACGCATGTCACCCTGCATGTCACCCTGCATGTCACTCTCACTTCCCGTGCTATTCATTTGCGCTCCGCACGCGACCACCGTGATACGCTCACGAGCTCTCCCCGCAAATCCATGTGAACTCCCGACATGAGTCGCGACATGCCTTGCACGCCGCGCGAATGATAGATCCACGCTACCGGCATCTGCTCCGCCAGCAGCGAGTCGACGCGCTGCCATGCTGCACCGGCTGCACCTACGTCGGCAGCTCGCGCATATTGCAACGCTGCATCGAGATTGGGCGAGTGAAACCCGGTGTAGTCGAGCGCACCGCCGCGCTGCGACGTCATAAACAGTGCCGACAGATGGCCCATCGCGAGATCACCGGGGATGCCGGTGAATGCAACGTCGAAGGTTTTCCGTGCGGCTCGTAATTCGCCGAGAAACGACGCGAGTTCGGCGACGCGAATCGTCACGGTGATGCCCCGCTGGGCGAGATCTGCCTGCACCAGATGCTCGACGGCAAGATCTCCACTACCCACGCTGAGCAATTCGATGTCGAGACGTGCGCCGCCGCGAGCTCGAACGCCGTCGGCACGGCGCTTCCAGCCGGCAGCGTCCAGCAATCGATCGGCGCTCGCGATATCGGTCACCGGTGTGCGAGCGCTGGAGAATGGCAACCCGGGCGGAACCGCACCTGCCGCCGGAGTGGCGTACCCCGCGACTGCTGCGTCGACGATACGAGCGCGATCAATCGAGAGCGACAGTGCGTGACGAACTCGTGGATCGTCGAACGGCGGTTTGGTACTGTTGAAGGCGAGCACCGTGGAAAAAAGTGCTGGCGGCGTGAGCAGCGCGAGTGACGGGTCGCCCTTCACAAGGTGCGCCATCGCGGGCGACACGCCCGCGAGGTCGAGCTCCCCGCTCACGAGGCCTGCGTATTTCGTCGCCGCTTCGTCAACCACGGCGACCACGAGCTGTTGGAGTCGAGGTGGGCCGCCAAGCGCTTTCGGAAAACTGTCGTTCCGGGCGAAACGCCAGCGTCTCCCCGGAATGCGATCGACAAAGCGAAATGGCCCGTTGCCGACTGGTGCTGTGCTGAAAGCGTGCCCTCGCCAACGTGCGAGTGGCACCGAATCGAGCAGGTGCCGTGGTACGACGGGAAGTTCTGCGAAGATGGTCGGCAACGCCGGGGGAGCCTGCCGGAAGAACACGCGCAGCGTATCGGTGCCTGTCGCGCGCACGCTGTCCACGCCCGCGAGCTCGCCCGCACGCGGCGAACCGAGATCCGGATCACGCACGGCATCGAGCGTGAACTGCACGTCTGCGGCGCTGGTCGGCATTCCGTCGTGCCAGCGCAGACCGTGGTACAGGACGAACGTGAGCGTTCTCCGGTCCGGGCTCCATGACCACGTACGCGACAGATAGGGCTCGGGCTGCAGCACGCTGTCCAGGCGCACCAGCGTCACGAACAGTGCATGACGCTGGACCTGCCGCGACAGGGGATGCACAGTCACGGCGGGATTGCCGGATTCCAGATCGGCGCCGGAGGCGATGACCGCCGTGCCGGGCGCGCGTGGGGGCGCACCACACGCGAAGAGCAGCGCCGTGACGGCCGTGAAAAGCGCCATCTCCCGGGTTGACGATCCGTGTCCCCGACGCATCATCCTCGCGTGCACCGCCTCTCAACACGCGTCCGCGACGCGCTCGTCCTGCTCTGGATCGTCACGACGCTCACCTTCGTGCTGATTCATCTGGCACCGGGAGATCCGGCGTCCCTGCTGGTCTCGCCGACGGCGACTGCGGAAGAAGTGACGCGACAGCGAGCGGTGTTCGGACTCGATGCGCCACTCCCCGTCCAATATGTGCGCTGGCTCCGCGGCGTGCTGGGTGGCGATTTGGGCATCAGCCTGGCAAGTGCCCGACCCGTCACCACCGTGATTGCCGAAGCGTTGCCGGTGTCGCTGTTTCTCGGCGCCGCGTCGGTACTGCTAAGTTTCACGCTCGGCGTGCTGCTGGGAGGCTTCCAGGCACTGCGTGCAGGCCGGCGCGCCGACACCGCGATCACCGTCGTGACGACAGGTCTCTACGCGGCACCGAGCTTCTGGCTGGCGCTCGCGCTCGTCGCTCTCGCGACCACCGGTGCGTCGGCGATCGGCGCGCCAGCATGGGCACGGCTCCCTGCATTCGGCATGCAGGAACCAGCCGCGCTTGCTACCGGGTTCGATCGTTGGCGCGACCTCGCACGTCATGCGATCCTGCCGCTGTTGGTACTGTCGATTCCGGGAGCGGCTGGAGTGGCTCGGTATGCCCGTGCGTCGCTGATGGGCGCGGCGGGCGCGCCGCACGTGCAGGCCGCAGCCGCCCGCGGACTGGCGCGCGGCCGGCTCGAACGCCGCTACATCCTGCGCAATGCGTGGACACCGATCGTCGTACTGCTGGGTCTCACGCTGCCGGGAATCATCGCGGGATCGGTCTTCGTCGAGCAGGTGTTTGCATGGCCTGGCCTTGGTCGCACCATGCTGTCGGCGATCGCATCGCGAGACTATCCGGTGGTCCTCGGTCTCACGCTCGTGTACGCCACCGTCGTGATCGTTTCGAATTTGCTTGCGGACAGTGCGGTCGCCGCGCTCGATCCACGACGATCCGCAGCATGACCGGCGACCTTGACGACGGTTCGACCCAGGGAATGACCAGTGACGGGGCGGACGCGGTACGCAGGCCGGTCCTGCGGCGCGACTGGGCGATGTTCACCGGCGCGGCCATGCTGGCCGCGATCACGCTCGCCGCGATTCTTGTGCCAATGTTCTCGGCAAGTGATCCTCGCGCCATTGGTGACATTCTGGCTACACGACTGGTGGCGCCGGGTCGGCGGGATGCGACCGGCATGCTGCACCTGCTCGGCACCGATGCGTTCGGGCGCGACATCCTGCTGCGACTGTGGAGTGCGGCGCGCATTTCACTCGGCGTGGGAGTCGCCGGTTCGCTGCTCGCAGGTGCGATCGGCATCGTGATGGGTGCAACCGCTGCGTGGCGCGGCGGCTTCACGGAGCGTGGCATCGTCGCCGTGGGTGATGCCATGCTGGCGGTGCCACGACTCGTGTTGCTGCTCGTCATCGCAGCGCTGTGGGGGCCGGGGTTGGTCGTCGTGATCGTCGTCCTCGGGCTCACGGGCTGGATGTCGGTCATGCGACTGGTGCGTGCCGAAGTGCTCGGTGTGCGCGTGTACCCGTATGTCGAGAGCGCGCACGCGCTCGGGGTGCCAAGCAACCGGGTGCTCTGGCGTCATGTATTACCCAATGCGCTCGGCAGTGCCGTCGTAGCCATCACGCTCGGTGTCGGCAATGCAATCGTGCTCGAAAGCGGGCTCTCGTTTCTGGGCCTCGGCATCCAACCGCCGGCGCCGAGTTGGGGCAACATGATTGCGGCGGGCCGGGAGTGGCTACTGGTCGCGCCCTGGATTGCGCTGGTGCCGGGCCTCGTGCTCATCGCGACCGTCATCGCGTGCACCCTCGTCGGTGACGCGCTCAGCCGGCGACTCGCTCGACCCGCAGCGTCAGCAGCGCTCGCGGGCCAACGGTAAAACCGACACGATCGCGGCATTCACGCGGCGGCCCAGTCGGCGTTTCATCGAGCCGGCATTCGGTGACGCGCCATGCTCCGGTGGGTGGCATGATCCACGCGCCGTCCCGTGATTCGCCACTCGTGTTGCGCGCACGCAGAATCAGCGCGTGCGCGTCACGGCTCAGCGTGACCGCGCTGACGCGCAGCCCTGCTCCGACAAGAGTCGGCCCAGACAGTTCGCGTATGCGGATATCCAGGTCACGCCACGTCTCGCCAACGAGCGGCAGCAGGAGCGAATCGGCAGCCCGCTCGATCTGCTGGAGGGTGTCGTCGCCCCAGGTGCCGTGCAACAGGAGTCCGAGGCGAGCACGGTACTCTCCCTGGCACTGCGCGGCGGGGACGGCAGCTGGCCAACCCGCATGTCCGGGACGTTCCGGCACATCGCCCCGCGACAGTTCGCCGATAGCGCGCACCAGTGTCACTGCCAGTCGACCCGCTTGCACCGCTCCCTCGGCCAAGCCATCGGAGAACATCGTGACACCGCTTCGCGCATCGGATGTGCACAACCAGCGATGCATCGGCATCGTACCGGGGCGTGATTCGACGATCGCGCCGGGTGTGTCCGGAACGCGACTCGCAGCCCGCCCGTGCGCGGCCAGCTCCGCACTTCGATCGATGTGCCCGAATGCGACATCCGCGTGCACGGTGGCGTCGTGCGCGATGTCGGTGTGCCACACAAGTTGGAGGCGATGATCGCGCATGCGGTTTCGGGTCACCACATCGCAGCGGATGACGTCGGATGCGGCGTCGATCACGAGCATGGTGCGCACGTGCACGCGCGCCCGTCGTGTGCGATTGGGTTTTGATCGGCTTGCGGGCGCCTCATGCCGGTCGAGATCCGCTGGCGCATCCTCGCGACATGGTTCGACGCGTGCCCACTCGAGCGCCACGGATGCCCGCAGCGGTCCGCGCGCGAGCACACGCACGGATTCCAGCGAAAGTCGTTCGGCTGGGCCGCGTAGCGACGGGGTGTAGCTGTCGCCGTGATCGCGCGCAGTTTCGATCGATAGCGCTGAAGGCAGCGTACGATTCCCGAGCCGCACCCGGACGCCAGCAGCGCTCGCCGTCAGTTCCAGGATGCCGTTCGAGATGGTCACACCGTCGTCATGCTCGTGCACGGTGACGCGCTCGAATGCGTCGGTGGGGGACGCATGGCCCACGTCCCCCACGTCCAACGGTGCGGACGTGCCATTGCCTGATCGGGCGTCGCCGCGATCCAACACTGACAACCCGTATGCCGGAACTGGGGGCACCCATGCCAGCACTCGGTGCTCGAGCACGGCATCGTTGTCTGGATAGTGCTGCGGTGATTCGCGTCGCGCGTGGCGAATGCGTGTGCTCCCGCCCTGCACCGGGTGAGAGCCGATGGTCGGGAGCCGCACATCGGCAGCGGCGCGCGCGACCGGCGCACCCGCCGAACCCGGTCCGACCGGTACATCGCCAATCGTGTCGGCGAGTCGCAGTTCTGCGACGCCACCGCGAGCATATGGCACTCGATTACGCACGACGACCAGACGGTCATCGGGTCGCCGGGCACGCGCAGCCACCGTGTCGTGCTGCAACGCCGCCTCGAGCGCCGCTGCGCGCAGGCCGATGGCTTGCGACATCACGCTCGCCTGCGATGCTTCCATCGCACGCGCGACGTCGTCGATCGAGCATCCACACAACGTGTCGTGTGGGTGCGTCGACAGCAGTGTTTCCCATGCGTGCGCGAGCAGCGCAGGCGTCTGTGCCGCTCCGACCCGTCCGTCCCCAGAGAGTTGTGTCTGGCCATGCAATGCAGCGAGCACCAGCCATGGTTCTACGTCCGACAGCAGCGCACGCTCCAACCGCGCGTTGGTTCGCTTCTGATGGGCACGCGTTGCGAAGGTGCCTTGCAGCGTCCAGGTGTAGCCGTACGAGTCTCGAAGCTCACCCGAGCTGTGCGGCAGCACGATCCCGTTCGCTTCCGCTGCGCGCGCTCCCTTCGAGAGTGCAACAGCGGCCTGCGACAGGGTCACTCGTTGGAGTACGACGTCGCGTTCGCGAAGCATTTCCACACCAAGGGCGACGGCTTTGGGTAATCCGGTCTGCGCCGCGTGATGGTCTGCGCCACTTGGCAACAGTGTTACTCCCGTGCGGTTTCTGTGCTGCAGCAACGATGCGGTACGCGCCCAGTACGGACGCGCACGGCTTGCATCGTCGGGCAGCGACGATCCCGTTTCGTATCCGTCGGGCGGCAAGTGATGCACCAGCACGCGGCTGCCATCCGCCGCGTTCCACCACACTGCATCCCCGCGGTCCGTGCCTGACGCCAGTCCACGCCAGACGATCGCCAACGGAAAGCCGTAGCCCGCGGCAATCATTGGCAACGCGGCTGGGTGACCGAAGGAGTCCGGACAGTACGCCACCGCGGGAGCAGTTGCGCTATACCGTTCCAGCACGCGCCGCCCGGCCTCGAGGTTGCGCAGGAGCGCTTCGCCGCTCGGAATCAGGTTATCGGCGAGGACGTACCACGGGCCGGCCTCGAGCGTACCGTCCGACAGCGCGCGCGACAGGGCGCCGAATCGTTCCGGGCGAACGGCCGCGTAGTCATCCAGTACGATCGCCTGTCCATCGAGCAGGAAGGGCGCACCGGCATGCTCTGCCGCATCGAGCAAGGCGTCCACGAGCGGCACGAGGCGCTGCCGAAAGCGCGCCGCCGGATGGTACCACTCGCGGTCCCAGTGCGTGTGCGCGACGAGGAGGATACGGAGCGGCGATGACGGCCCAAGGTGGCGATCGAGTGACTGCACGAGCACAAGTTACCGGGGGCGGGCCATTCCGTCAGCAATGGCGCTTCGTGCGCACGCAGGCGGTCGCTGTTGACCCGCACGTCCGCCGCCGCCTTCTTTCCTGCTCAACCTTCATCGAATCGCCTTGGATTTCCTGTCCGATTTTCTTCATCGCCTGCGCGACTTGCCTGCCCTCGTCCAATGGGCAGGATACGTGGGACTCACGATCATCATCTTCGCCGAAACCGGCTTGCTGATCGGGTTCTTTCTTCCCGGGGACTCCCTGCTCGTAACAGCGGGGTTGCTCTGTTCGCAGGCCGACTTCGGTCTCAACGTGTGGTTGCTCGGTGGAATCCTGACCGTGGCCGCGATCGTGGGCGACACGGTCGGATACAACATCGGTCGGGCTACCGGACCCCGCATCTTCACTCGCGAGAACAGTCTGCTGTTCAACCGGCAACATCTGCTGCGTGCACAGGCGTTCTACGAGAAGCATGGTGGCAAGACCATCATCCTGGCGCGCTTCATGCCCATCGTTCGCACCTTCGCACCGGTAGTCGCCGGCGTCGGGCAGATGGAGTACCGGTCGTTCCTGATGTACAACGTCGTCGGCGGTGTGCTCTGGATCTGGAGCATGCTCATGGTCGGCTACGTGCTTGGAAGTCGCTTCCCCGCAGTCAGCGAGCATCTCGAGAAAGTCATCCTCGTCGTGATCTTTCTCTCGATCCTTCCGGGCATCATCGCGTGGTGGCGCGAACGCAGCAAACCCAAGGCACCTCTCGCTTGATCCGATCGCGACGCGGGATCGTCGCTTCCCTCACTCACCCCGGACACCAACATGGCCCATACGCTGCCGCCGCTTCCGTACGCACCAGACGCGCTCGAGCCGCACATCGATTCGCAGACCATGCAGATTCACCATGGGAAGCACCACCAGACGTACGTGACCAATCTCAATGCGGCTGTCGACAAGACGCCCGAAATTGCGGATTGGTCGGTGGACGATCTCTGTCGCCGCATCAACGAAATCCCCGAAGCCGTGCGCACTGCCGTGCGTAACAACGGTGGAGGCCATTGGAATCATTCGTTGTTCTGGTCGCTGATGGCGCCGAATTCCGGCGGTGAGCCCAGTGGTGCGCTGGCCGAAGCGATCTCCGCATCGTTCGGCTCGTTCGCTACCTTCAAGGAGCAGTTCCAGGCAGCGGGCCTCGGGCGCTTCGGGTCGGGGTGGGCATGGCTCGTGTCGGACGGCGGCAAGCTGTCGATCGTCAGCACCCCGAACCAGGACAACCCATTGATGGACGGCAAGCACGCCTTGCTCGGCGTCGACGTGTGGGAGCATGCGTACTACCTGAAGTACCAGAACCGGCGCGCCGACTACCTCGGGGCGTTCTGGAACGTCGTGAACTGGCCGCAGGTTGCGGAGCGGATGAACGCAGGGCGCTGATCAGCGTCGGCGGCGCAACTGACAGAGGGCCCGGCGCATCGCCGGGCCCTCTGTTTCGTATTCGCGTCACACCACGCCAGAATTAGCGATACAGGGCTATCGCAGCAATGCGGGCACAATCGTGCCGAGCGCAACCAGCGCGAAGCGAATCGCCGTCGCCATGACACTGGTGCCCAGATCCTGGCGGCCCACCACCATGATGCCGATAGCAGTGATGACGAGCCCCCAGAGATTGAAAACGTCGAGCTGTTGCAGCAGCGCCAGGAGCACCGGCTGCGTAGTCTCCGGGTCGACGAAGCGTGCAGGACCGAGCTGCGCGTCGCTGACACCCCGAATCGTCGATGGATCGACGAGCGCTCCCTGCACTGCCATCAGGACCGTTCCCAGCATCGCGGGTGTGTAACTCCAGGCCGCAATCATCGCTGACTGTCCGAACGAAAGGCGCGCGCCGATGATGCGCGTCGCGATCCAGGTCGCGAGACCGCCAAGCAGTGCAACCATCCACGGCGCCACGGCGAAGCCGATCGTGGAGGTGACCTTGGCCATCGTTCCCATCACGGCCGCTCCATTCTCCGGCATCGGCTGTCCATTCTGGCGCACGGTCCGCAGCATCTCGGCCTCGAAGTACGGCGCGACGAGATTCATCGCGGCGATGCCGATGACGAGGAAAAACAGGCTCTGCACGAGCGCAGGCCGGACGAACGAGCTGTTGCTGTTGCGTTCAAACAGTGCGCGCGGGCGCACGAAGGCGTCGACAAAGTCTTCGAACAACCCGCCTTTGGCTACCGGCGTCGTTGCTTCTCCAGGTACGGTCACGATTCCTCCGAAGGAGTGGCCGAGCATTCGGGAGCTGACGTTCGTCAGCTCCCCAGCGACCCGAAACCGTCCACGGGCACCGCTCTTCTAGCGCGCTGCCTCGCCTTCCAGGTACGTATACCCTTCGAGACCAGCGACGTAGTCTGCGATGAAGGCGTTCGCCTCTTCCCGTGCGAGGCCATGGGTCGCGTTCACCTTACGACGAAATGTCGCGAGAAGTTGCGATGCACCAAACTGCACGTAGTTGAGCACTTCCGTAACGGTATCGCCCTCGACGAGGTCGGTGATCTCGTAGCTGCCCGGCTCCGTGAGCCGCACATGCACGGCGTTGGTGTCGCCGAACAGGTTGTGGAGATCACCAAGGATCTCCTGATACGCGCCCGTCAGAAATATGCCCAGCACGTAATCGTCACCGTCGCGGAACTCGTGCAGCTCGAGGCTCGGCCGCCCCTTCTTGTCGCCGACGAAGCGGTCGATCTTGCCGTCGGAATCGCACGTGACGTCCTGCAGCGTGCCGCGACGCAGCGGCTCCTCGAGCAGCCGGTGAATCGGCATGATGGGGAACAGCTGATCGATGGCCCAGCTGTCGGGCAACGACTGGAACAGCGAGAAGTTGCAGAAGTAGCGGTCGACCAGCGCCGACTCGAGTTCGGGAAGGATGTCTTCGTATGTGTGTTTGTTCGCCACAGCGATGCGGTAGATCGCATTCATGGTCGCGAGCCACAGGAGCTCGGCCTTGGCGAGGCCCCGCAAGTCAAGCACCCCGCTGTTGAAGTACTGGCGCGCTCGATCCTTGTCGAACGTTGCGTCGTGAAAGACCTCGAACACCTTGCGAGGCTTCGCACCGCGCTCGGTGATCGTGCGCCAGTCCTCGTACATCTCATGCAGCAGCGAGTGATCATCATCGATGAGCTGCGGCATCGGCTGATCCGCCTGCGACTCCACGTCGATGACCTTGATCAGCAGCAGCGCGTGGTGTGCCGTGAGCGCGCGCCCCGACTCGCTGATGACATGCGGCATCGGGAGCTCCGCCTCGCGGCACGCTTCCGCGAGCGTGTAGATCACGTCGTTCGCGTACTCCTGCAGGGAGTAATTGACGCTCGCGTTGTTCGTGGAGTTCGTGCCGTCGTAGTCGATACCGAGGCCGCCACCGACATCCACGTGCGTGATGTCCACGCCCATGGCGCGCAGCTCGAGATAGAAGCGCGCGACCTCCGCCAACCCCGACTTGATGAAGCGGATGTCGGTGATCTGGCTGCCGAGATGAAAGTGGATCAGCTTGAGAATGTCGAGTCGGCCCTCGGACTTGAGGCGGTCGATGAGCTTCACCAGCTCCGCGGAGCCGAGGCCGAACTTGCTCTTTTCGCCGCCACTCTGCGCCCAGCGGCCTGCTCCTTCGCTTGCGAGCTTGATGCGCACGCCACACACCGGTTGCACGCTCAGCTCCTGCGCGACCTCGAGCAGCACGTCGAGCTCACTGAGCTGTTCGAGCACGATGAACACACGATGCCCGAGCTTCTGGCCCATGAGCGCTAGCCGCATGAACTCGTGATCCTTGTAGCCGTTGCACACGATGATGTGTTCGGTCGACTCCGACAGGCCGAGCACCGCCTGAAGCTCCGGCTTGGAGCCGCACTCCAGGCCGACACCATGACGCTTGCCGAAGCTGACGATTTCCTCGACAACGTGGCGCTGCTGATTCACCTTGATCGGATACACGGTCGTGTAGCCACCGTCGTACTCGAACTCCCGCATCGCGGTATCGAAACGTTCGCTCAGCGTCTCGATGCGAGACCGCAGGATGTCGGAGAAGCGGAGCAGCACGGGCAACTGGATGCCCTGCTCCTCGAGGTCACGCGACAGATCCTTGAGATCGAGCGTGAGATCCGGACGTTGCGGGTCGGGCCGCACGATGACGTGCCCGCGCTCGTTGATGTCGAAGTAACCGACACCCCAACCTTCGAGGTTGTAGAGTGTGCGTGCAGCGTCGATCGTCCACGGTTTCGTGGTGACCGGCTGGTCGAGATCAGGTTGAATTCGGGTGGCCATGACGGCGAAAACTAGGGACGTGTGCCCGGTGCCGGGAGGCCGCAGCCGCCGACACCGTAGCACCGATTCTCTCCGCCGTGCTTTGCCCTATCGGTCGCCGTCGAGGAGGCCACCGATACCTCCGAGCAGCGAACCCTCCTCGCGCCGCCGCCCGCCTGCGCGTGGCGAGGCTGCGATGATTCGGTCGGCGAGCCTGGAGAACGGCAATGTCTGCAGAATGACGCGTCCCGGGCCGGTCATCGCCACGAAGAACAATCCTTCGCCACCGAACAGTGCCGTCTTGATACCAGGCACTCGCTGAATGTCGTACTGCACACTCGGCTGAAACGCGACGAGGCAACCCGTGTCCACGCGAAGCACTTCGCCGGGCGCGAGATCGATCGCGTGCAGCGTCCCGGAGGCGTGAAGAAACGCCAGCCCGTCGCCGGACAGCTTCTGCAGAATGAACCCTTCCCCGCCGAAGAACCCCGCGCCGAATTTCCGGGTGAATGCCACCGAGATATCGGTCCCGCGTGCAGCACAGAGAAAGCTGTCCTTCTGCGCCATGACCGTGCCGCCCCAGTCCCGAAGGCTGAGGGGCACGACCTTGCCCGGGTACGGTGCAGCGAACGCCACATCTGCACGCTGCGAACCTTCATTGCCGAACAGCGTCACGAAGAAGGAGTCGCCAGCCAGCACGCGCTTGCCGGCTCCGACGAGCTTGTCGAAAAGGGAGCCCGATCGCGCATTCGGGTCGAGCGTCGTCGCCATGGTGATGCCTTCGCGCATGAACATCATTGCACCGGCTTCGGCGAACACCGCCTCCCCCGGGTCGAGCGTCACGATGACCGCCTGCAGGTCGTCCCCGATGATCTGGTAGTCGATCTCGTCGGACATCACTTCCCCCCGTTCGGCTGGTTCGGCTGCGGCACCGGCCTGATCGTCGGGGTGGCCGAGCGGATCTGGTCACGACCCTTCTCGAGGAACGGAATGCCCTTCACCATCCAATCCGGCGCCGGCGCACCGAGCAGCTTCGTCGCGAAGAACTGCTGCATCTTCATGTCGATGTCTTTCTGATTGGCGCGCTTCGTCGGATTGTGCTCGTCGCCGTTGTACACGACCATGTACGCTTCCTTCTGCAGGCGGCGCATCGCGACGTAGTACTCGATGCCCTGGTACCAGGGCACCGATCCGTCGTTGTCGTTCGCCATGAACAGCACGGGCGTCGTCACGCGGTCGAGGTGGAACAGCGGCGAGTTCTCGATGAAGCGCTCGGGGTATTCCCACAGGGACCCGCCGATGCGGCTCTGCGTATGCTCGTACTGGAACGATCGGGCGAGTCCCGATTGCCAGCGAATGCCGCCGTACGCGCTCGTCATGTTGACCACGGTCGCGTTCGGCACTGCTGCCGCGAACATGTTGGTCACGGTGACCAGGTACGACGACTGGTAGCCGCCCCATGACTGGCCGGTGATGCCGAGGCGCTTCGGATCGACAAAGCCTTTCGCGATCAGCGACTGTACGCCGGGGATAACGGCCTTCGCAGCGCTGGGACCCGGCTGACCATCCGTGTACACGATGTCGGGCATGAACACGAGATATCCGAGGCTGTTGTAGACCATCGGGTTGACCGTGTTGCGTCCGGAGGGCGCCGAGTAGTTGTGCAAGCCGTCGGACAGCTTCTCGTAGGAGTAGGTCACCATCGGATACTTCTTCGATGGGTCGAATCCTTCCGGCTTGTACAGGAGCCCCTGCAGCGGAATGCCATCGGTGTTGAGCCATGACACCAGCTCCACCGTGCCGCGGGCGTACTGCGCGTCCTGCGGGTTCGCATCGCTGATCCTGCTCGTCGATGCGATCGACGTACCTGTCCACAGGTCCGGGAATTCGCGATAGGTCTGCTGCGTCATCAGGTACTGCTCGGCCTTCCGCGCCTTCTGCAGCCCGCCAAAGTTGCGCGCTGCCATCATGACGCGCTCGGGCTTCGTGTCGGCACCGACGCGATCACGGTAGAAACCGCTGTTCTTGCTGGCTTCTTCCACCGCGCGCAGCAGCAACGGCTGTGTCGCGTCGACGAAGCGTTCTTCCGCATCGAGATCGACGAGACGGAATACCGTACCGCTGCGGCGTCCATCGCCGTCCGTCATGTTGCGCGGAGCGGCAACGCCCGCGGGATCGATCTCCCAGACGTCGAAGCGGTCGTAGATCAGCACGCGCTTCTCCCCGGTCGTCCATCCGGCAATGCCGTATGGCGGCGGCACATCAGGCGAATCGAACTCCTCGTCCTGGAACTTGATGTTTGCAATTCCCGCCGTGAGGTTCACGCGCTTGCCCGTCGCCGTCGCGTGCGCCACCCACTGGCCGTTCTCGAACCATGTGACGTACCCGCCGCCAGGTGAGAGCTGCGCACCGAAGCGGAGTTTCTTGGCGATCAGTGTGCGTGCGCCGGTGGTGGCGTCGACGAGGTACGCATCGCTGCCGCCTTCGCCCCACATCTGCTGCACGGCGTACTCGACCGAGTTGAGCGCGAGCGCACGCTTGCCATCATCGGACACGGTGATCTGCTGCAGGGAGTCGCTGCCGAGCCGCGTCCACTTGTTGTTCGAAAGTTGAAAGATCGCGAGCTGTGACTGGCTGCGGTCACGCGCGGCCTCGACCTTCTGTTGCGGCTGGATCTTCGTGTCCTTCCAGTGCCACAAGTCGTAGATCGCCTTGTCGGCGAGCGAGTCCGCCGGAATCGAGTCGGCCGGCACCATCGCCAGCGAGAACAGGATCGCCGTGCCGTCGCGCGTGAACTCCGCACGGCCGCGTTCGGCCACCAACATGCCTTGCGGTACGTCTGCAGCGCTCACGAGCTTGCGTGCAGCGACCGTCTTGCCCTTGGCCGGCGCCAGCGCGGCGTGATACAGGGTAAAGAGCGGCTTGGTCGTGGTGTCGCCCGCGTCGGCCAGGAACAGGACCTGGCCACCCTTGCGATCGAACGCGAAGCCCCGGTACGAACCGCGTGATGCGAGCAACGGTGTCGTCGTTCCCGCTGCCAGCGCGCGAACGTACGCTCCGTCCGTCTTGCCTTCGCGTGTGGTGATCGTGTAGCCGAGCCAGCGCTCGTTCTCGTCGAAGTCGTAGGAGACGACCCCGTCGATTCGCGTCTCCGAGCCGTCATTCAGATCGCGGAGCACCATCGTGCTGCCGTATTCGCGGCGCGGGCCCGCCGGCCGTGCGCTGTCGCCCACTGCGCCCGGTGCCTGCGGGGCCATGCCGGCAGCAGTGCCGGGATTGCCCCCGCCTGCTCCGCGCCCGCCGCGGCCTCCACCAGTTGCCGGCTGCCCACCGGTACCGTTGCTGTCCTCGAGCACGTATGCGAGGAACCGCCCACCGTTCCGGGCGAGCTTGAAGGAGCGCACCTTCGGTATCGTGGTCACTTTACCGTCAACCAGCGACATGATGGCCATCGCGGGAGACGGCGCCTGTGCACCGCGCCGTCCGCGCACCCCGTCGACCGCGGCGCGCGTCGGATACTGCATGAACACCACCCACTGGCTGCTCGCGTTCAGCTGCGCGGCGCCCGCGTTGAACCCACCACCGGATGCCCCAGCCTGCAGCTGCGGCCGTCCGGTGTAGCCACGCGGGGCTCGATACTCGGTGGTGCCGGCGGTCGAGCGCGCCACCAATTCACCTTCGCCGATCACCGGTGAGACCGTGTAGACGGCCCACTTGCCGTCCTGCGACAGGGTTGCGCCCTGAATGACGCGCCACTCGTCGTAGGTGTCCTGCGTGATCGGCTTCTTGGACGTTGGTGGGGGTGTCCAGCGCGACACCTTCGTGTAGGGATTGGCGGCGTCGGATGCCGGAGGCAGTGTTGCCGACGTTGGCATCGGTGCATTCTGCGCGGCCGCTGCGTGCACGGCGAGCAGGGACAGCATCGCTGGCGTGCACGCGAGCGCGCGGGACCAGCGAGAGGACGAGGTGCGCATCGAAAGCGGAGCTCGAGAGAGAGGCGGGCTGGTCGGGCCAGGTTCCCACGTCCAACTTGGACATGCGAGGCACCGACGAAAAAAGATTAACGGCGCGGCGATGCTCGCGTGAGGGATACCATGGGACGGTTGCTGGGATATTTCGCGCGCGGCCTGGTGCTGCTGGTGCCCTTGGCGGTGACTGTCTGGGTATGCTGGCTCGTCTTCACCAACGTCGACAGCTGGCTCCGGATTCCAATCGGCGGGGCACCCGTACCGGGTGTCGGGTTCTTCGCGACGATCGTCCTGATCACACTGGTCGGGTTCCTGGGCTCCAATCTGCTTACGCGGTCGGTCGTGTCTGCGCTGGAGGGGCTGATGTCTCGTCTGCCCTTCGTCCGTTTGCTGTACGGCTCCACGCGCGACCTGCTGAATGCCTTTGTGGGAGAGAAGCGCCGCTTCGACAAGCCAGTCTTGATGTCGATCAGCAGCACGAGTCCGCTTCGCATGGTCGGATTCGTCACGCAGGATTCACTCGCCCACCTTGGCCTGACGGACTACGTCTCCGTGTACTGCCCGCATTCGTACAATTTCTCTGGGCAGCTCTACGTGATTCCGGCGTCGCTGGTCACCCCGCTCGATGACGCGAGCGCCGATGTGATGGCCTTCGTCGTGTCGGGTGGAGTCTCCGGTCTCGTGCCCGTCACGGCCAAGTCACCCTCGAGATGACGTCATGAGCTTCCAGATCACTGCGAATCCGATCCGCATTTGCCGCCGCGTGCTGTCGCGCCTCACGTCGAGCATGGCGCTGCTGGCGACAAGCGCTGCGGTCGCAAGCGGACAAGCCGCCGGTCAGCCGCCCGCAGCACAGGCCCGCGACATCGTGCTGCTACCCGATGCCGTGTTCGACGGCGCGAGCGACGCATCGCAGAAGGGCTGGGGCGTTCTGGTGCGGGGCGCCCGGATCATCGCGGTTGGCCCGGTTGCGGGGCTGCCGATCCCGGCCGACGCCGAGCGGGTCACGCTCCCCGGCACGACGCTGTTGCCGGGCATGAGCGACCTGCACAGTCACGTGCTGCTGCACCCGTACGACGAGACTCCATGGAACGATCAGGTACTTCGTGAGTCTCTCGCGCTGCGCACCGCGCGCGCCGTCAACCATCTGCGCGCAACGTTGCTGGCGGGGTTCACGGTGCTGCGCGACCTTGGCACCGAGGGTGCCGACTACGCTGATGTCGGCCTCAAGGAGGCCGTGGACCAGGGCATCATTCCCGGCCCGCGACTGTTCGTGACGACCAAGGCGATCGTGGCCACCGGATCCTACGGGCCAAAGGGATTCGGGGCGGAGATCGGCGTGCCGCAGGGAGCCGAGGAAGCAGACGGTGTGGAAGGGCTGACGCGCGTCGTGCGCGACCAGATCGGGCACGGAGCGGACTGGATCAAGATCTACTCCGACTACCGCTGGGGGCCACGCGGCGAAGCACGACCGATCTTCACCGAAGCCGAATGGAAGACGATCGTCGACGTGGCCGGCTCGAGCGGGCGGCCCGTGGTGGCGCATGCGAGCACCGTTGAAGGCATGCGACGCGCGATCATGGCTGGTGTCGAGACCATCGAGCATGGTGACGGGGCGACCGCAGAAACGTTCGCGCTGATGAAAGCGCGCAATGTCGCGTTCTGCCCAACGTTGTCCGCGACCGAGTTCACGACGCGCTACCGCGGATGGAAAAAGGGGACGGATCCGGAACCGGCAGGCATCACCGCCAAGAAGGCGATGTTCAAGCGTGCGCTCGGTTCGGGTGTCACGATATGCAACGGCAGCGACGTCGGCGTGTTCACGCACGGGACCAACGCCGTCGAACTCGAACTGATGGTCGAGTATGGCATGACGGCGGTCGCCGCACTGCGCGCGGCCACGAGCGTCAACGCGCGCATCATGCACCGCGAAAACGAGTTCGGCCGCGTCGCCACCGGATTGCTCGCGGATCTCGTGGCGGTCGGCGGCGATCCCACCACGGACATCACGCGATTGCGTGATGTCCGGATGGTGATGAAGAACGGAGTGATCGTCCGCCGGTAGAGCGACAGCGACAGCGACACGACAGCGTCGTCTACGAAAGGGCGACCGACGGCATCATCGCTCCGAACGGCGCATCGGCCCCGCTGCGCAGTGCGTCGATACGCTCCTCGACGAACGCGACGAGCTCACCCATCGCGTCTGCATCGAACAGCAGCTTGACGCCGGCGGCTTCGTACAGCTCCGGCAGCGATCGCGTCCCGCCCAGCTCGAGGAACCGCTTGTAGGCCGCGACTGCTTCGCCCGGATCACGCACGGCGTTCCGCAGGATCTGAAGCGCACCAAGCTGCGCAATGCCGTACTCGATGTAGTAGAACGGCAACTCGAAGATGTGCAGCTGCCGGTACCAGCGCGCGACCCGCTCCTGCTGGAGCCCGTCCCACTCGACGCCGGATTCGAACTCCGCGCGGATCTCGAGCCACTTCGCATCGCGCGCGTCGCGGTCAGCGCCCGCCGGATCCGTGTAGATCCATGCCTGGAAAGCATCCACGCTGGCAATGTGGACGAGGCTTCCGAGCACGTCTTCGAGATGCTCCATCCACGCGACGCGTGCTTCCTCCAGCGTGTAGTAGCCGTCGGGCGCAACGAGAAACGGCATCGCCAGCAGCTCCATGCTCATGGACGCGAGTTCCGCCGCCTCGTGCCCGGTCCGTCGCTGCCACGTGAGCGGCAAACCGTGCGTCGCGAAATCGTGGAAGCAGTGGCCAGCCTCGTGGACGAGCGTTTGCACGTCGTCCGGCACGCCCACCGCGTTCATGAAAATGAACGGGCGCCCGCGGAAGGCCAGGTCGGTGCAATAGCCACCAGGTGCCTTGCCAGGGCGACTTTCGAGATCGAGCAAGCCTTCGTCGGCCATGATGCCGAACCGCTCACCGAGTTCCGGATCGACGCGTGAGAAAATCGAGCGCGCGCGTGCGACGAATGTATCGACGTCGGCGAACGGCTTGAGCGGCGTCGATGCGGTGAGATCGACGGTGACGTCCCATGGACGCAGCACATCGACACCGAGGCTGCGCCGGCGATGCTCCATCAGTCGCGCGACGGCCGGCTTGACCGTGGTGCGCACCGCGTCGTGAAAGCGCGCGCAGTCGGCGGGCGTGTAGTCGAAGCGGTGCTTCGCCGCAAAACAGTACTGCTGAAAGTCCGCAAAGCCGGCCTCGCGCGCGACCGCTTCCCGCAGCTTGTACATGTCGTCGAACAACGTCGCGAGCGCGTCGCGCTGCACGAGGTACGCCTCTGCCCCGAGACGGAAGGCGCGCTCCCGTTCGTTGCGATCGTTCGACTTGAGAAAGGGCTGCAGCTGCGGAATGGTCTTCGTGACGCCATCCCACTCGACGTTCAATCCGCCGGTGATCTTCTGGTACGCCGCCGACAGTTCTTCGATCTGAGCGAACCGCTCGACGTTGGCTTCGCGGAAGATCTCGATGTCGGTGCGAAAGCGGCGCAGCGTCGTCTCGAAATCGGGCCGGGTCCATCCGATTTCCAGCAGCCGGCGTGCTAGCCGCACTTGCTGCTCCTCGAGCTGCGGAAAGATCTCCATGGAAAAGCGAAGATACGCGCGCTCGGCATCGGCATCCGCCGTGTTGCCCGTATACGCGATCATCGCCAACGTACCGGCTTCACCCACCAGGGTGTCGAGCCGTGACCACGTCGCCAACCACGCCTCGACGGCATCCGAGGGTGCGTCGTCCGGCGTGCCTGCCCCCGCGACCGCGCGACCTGTCCGGCCGTCGTTCGATGTCGGGAGCGGCGCGAGCGCCAGCTGCTCGTAGTACGGCAGCACCTGCTCCCAAGTCGCTCGGCTGAAAGCCTCGGGCGTTGCCGGCAGCTCGATGATCGGAGTAAACGCGGATGCGGACACTGGTGGGGTGTCTGACAATGTGGAGAGAGTATTCGTGTGAGAGTCGGTCATTCGCCGTACGGGATCCAGATGTTCTTCACCTGCACGGCGCGGCGGAGAAATTCGCGCCCTTCCCCGCACCGCGGGTCCATCCATTCACGCGGTGTCCACTCGGTCCAGGTGCGCTTGAGATTGGCCGCGGACGCCTGCTCGACGGCGGTCGCGCCCGCGTGCGATCCCACATACCACATCGCGTCGACGTCGTCATGCTCGGCGAGCGTTCGTGCAAGTACGTCGCGCGCGCCGGTGACGAGATTCACCGCCCCGGCAGGGACGTCCGATGTCTCGAGCACACTGTAGAAGTCCGTCGCGGCCAGCGGGTAGCATTCGGAAGGAACTGCCACGACCCGATTCCCGCAGGCGAGCAACGGCGCGACGAGTGAAACGAATCCTAGGAGCGGGTACGGATCCGGACAGGTCACGCCAACCACGCCGATCGGCTCGTGCATCGCAAGGGCGACACCACGCAACGGCACATCGTGTACGGCGCCGTCGTGCTTGTCGGCCCACGCGGCATACGTGAACAGCCGCGAGATCGACGCGTCGACTTCCGCCACTGCACCATCGCGCAACGTACCGGTGAGGCTACGGATGCGCGCCGTGAACTCGTCGCGCCGCGCGGCTAGATTCTCGCCGATGTAGAACAGCACCTGCGCGCGCTGGTGCCCCGACATCTTCGTCCATGCGACGCCGGCGTGCGCGGCTTCCACGGCATTGCGGATGTCCTTGCGATTCCCGTCGCCAACCTCACCTATGCTTCGGCCACGTGCATCGCGCACGATGCGGCTGTATCCCGAGTCGGGACGTGCCTGTTTGCCACCGATGAACAATTTGGCGGTGCGGTCGATCGGTGGGAGCATTGCACCGTGCGTCCCTGACTGCTCGCCAGCCTCGTCGTCGGGGTCGATCGCTTCGCCGTCGCTTGCGCCATCTGGCGCAGCCCCGGGGGCCAATGGCGCTCGGGAGTCGCTGACTGGCGGCGGCGCATCTGTCGACACCTGCAGCGGCTTCAGATACTCCCACATGCCTTCGCGGCCGCCTTCTCGCCCAAAGCCCGACTCGCGATAGCCGCTGAACCCTG
>DASQZA010000226.1:0-4783 GCA_035638935.1 Gemmatimonas sp.
TCGACAAGGCGGTGTTCGACGCCGGTGCCAGCTATGTGGATCGTGACCTGGAGAACCGCATCGCGCGGGTCGCATTCGGTGACACCACGGTGCGTCGACACACGCTCAAGGATGACGTGCAGCTTCGCCGCGCAGTGGATCTGCTTCGCAAGTCCAACACGCAGCAGGAAGTGTTCGCCGCGGCCGGCTCGCATACGGCCTCCCGCCCCGCGCCGGCCCGACGGAACGACTGATCGGGCGGTGCTGTTTGATCGTGCAGGACAGTCGAGGTCAGGGCATGCCGCCCTGACCTCGCGTCGTTTACGGTTATGACTATGCAAATTTTCACTCCTCGCGCCACGCTTTCCGGAAAGGCGCTCCGCGGAAGCGTATTGCTCGCCGGAATGCTCGGCGCATGTCGTTCTGCGGCAGTCTCGCCCGCAGTATCTGCAGGTCCCGGTGCATCCGCCTCATCGTCGTCACCCACGCGCATCGTCGCGGCGGACACCGGCGAGCGGAATCTGTCGATGCTCCGACAGATCACGTTTGGCGGAGAGAATGCGGAAGCATATTTCAGCGCCGACGGGCAATACATAACGTTCCAGAGCACACGCGACGGACGCACCTGCGATCAGCAGTACACGATGCGCGCGGATGGCAGCGAACTGCGCAAGGTTTCCGTCGGTGGCAAGACGACGTGTGGGTGGTTTCTCCCCGGTGGCAATCGCCTGTTCTTCGCCTCGACGCACGCCGCAGACAGCGCGTGCCCGCCGCGCCCAGACCCGTCGAAGGGCTATGTATGGGGCATCGACCGCTTCGACATCTACACGGTGGGTCGTGATGGCCAGGACCTGAAGCGACTGACGAACTACGGCGTGTACACCGCGGAAGGTGTGCTCTCGCCCGACGGCAAGCGTATCGTCTTCACGTCGCTCAAGGGTGGAGATCTGGACATCTACACGATGAACGTCGACGGCACCAATGTCCGGCAGTTGACGACGACGCCGGGGTACGACGGCGGGCCGTGGTGGTCACCGGACGGCACGAAGATCGTGTATCGGGCGTGGCATCCCACCGACACCGCTGAGTTGCGCGCGTATCGCGACCTGCTTGGCCAGCGCATGATTCGTCCGAATCGCATGGAGCTGTTCGTGATGAATGCCGACGGATCGAGTCAGAAGCAGATCACGTCGCTTGGTGGCGCCAACTTCGGCCCATCGTGGACGCCGGACGGACGCCGCATCATCTTCTCTTCGAACCACAAGAATCCGCGCAGCCGCAACTTCGACCTGTATCTCGTCGGGCTCGAC
This sequence comes from Gemmatimonas sp., assembly GCA_035638935.1. Lineage (GTDB taxonomy): Bacteria > Gemmatimonadota > Gemmatimonadetes > Gemmatimonadales > Gemmatimonadaceae > Gemmatimonas. The sequence continues at coordinate 1,290 of DASQZA010000226.1, forward strand.
GGCACCGGCCTTACGCAGGTGACCACGAATCCCGAGTTCGACGGATTCCCGATGTTCAGTCCTGATGGACGCAAGCTGATCTGGGCATCGAACCGTGCCGGGGCCAAGGAAGGCGAAACGAACCTGTTCGTCGCCGACTGGAAGAACTGAGCGGCACGGGCAGACGCGGGCACCATTCTCCCGAAGGAGACCTCATGTTGATTGCGCTCCTGGTCGTCGTCGCGCTCGTCCTGGCGCTTGTTGCAAGCTCGGTCAAGATCATCGGGCAGGCCGAAGTGATGGTGATCGAGCGGCTTGGCCGATTCGATCGCATCGCGCGCTCTGGTCTCAACCTGCTCATCCCGTTCATCGAGCGGCCTCGCTCCATCGACGTCCGCTTTCTCGAGATGGGACTCGGCGGCGTACAGAAGCTCATCCAGAGCGCCACGACGCGCATCGACCTGCGCGAGCAGGTGCTCAACTTTCCGAGCCAGCCGGTCATCACGAAGGACAACGTGACGATCGACATCGATGCAGTGCTCTACTATCGCATCGCCGATCCGCAGAAGGCGACGTACGCGATCCAGAATCTGCCGTACGCGCTGGAGACGCTCACACGCACGACGCTGCGCAACATCGTCGGTGAAATGGAGCTCGACCAGACGCTCGGCAGTCGCGACATCATCAACCAGCGCATGCGCGAAGTGATCGAGGAAGCGTCCATCGGCTGGGGCGTCGATGTCACGCGCGTGGAGCTGCAGAGCATCGAGCCACCGCGCGACATCCAGCAGAGCATGGAGCTGCAGATGCGCGCCGAACGCGAGCGCCGCGCATCGGTGACGAACGCGGAGGCGTTCAAGCGCGCCGCGATTCTCGAATCGGAAGGGCAGCGCGAGGCACAGGTGCGCAAGGCGGAAGGCGAGCGTGACGCGAGCGTACTGCGCGCGCAGGGTCAGGCGGAAGCACGCATGGCAATTGCCGAAGCGGAGGCGGCGGCCATCACGCGGATTTCAGCGTCGCTTCCGGAAGGTCAGGCCGCGATGTACCTGCTCGGACTCAAGTATCTCGAGGCACTTCCGCAGCTCACGCAGGGCAAGGGCACGACGATCTTCCTGCCCGCCGAGGCGTCGGGCGTAATGGGGGCACTCGGCGGGTTGCGCGAGCTGCTCAACGCGACCGGTGAAGGTCGCAAGAACGAAGACCCGGGCACGCGTACCGCGGCAACGCGAGCCGCGGGAACGCGCAGTGCAGCGTCGTCAGGGCTCGGCTATCCGGACGTGCCGCGCATTGGCGACGGTAGCGACACGTCGAAGTCGGGATCGTGACGGAGGGCATGCGTGCCGATCACGCGTGAACGAGCCGAGCGGATCGCGCGCGCGCACGCGTGCGTCGGGTGTCGGGAGTATACGTACCGCAGGCTCGCGGTTCGACAGCCGTCGTCCGCGTTGCGTGACGAGTTCGGGGAGGCGTGGCACGCCGTCCTGGTGTGCGGCGTGTGTGGGCTGCACCAGGAACTTGGAATCGACGACGACGGGGACGTCGTATATGTGACGTAGCGCGTGTGTGGAGTGCAGGCTCCCAGCTCGGCGCTTCAGCTGGGAGCTCCACGGTCCCTGACTAGGCCGCGACTGCCACTGCTGCCTGTGCGTCGATCGACAGCTTCACCTCGTCGCTCACCAGCACGCCACCCGTTTCCAGGGCCGCATTCCACACGAGGCCCCACTCCTTGCGTGAGATCTTGCCTTCGAGGGTCGCGGACACTTTCGCGTTGCCCCACGGATCCTTGGCCGGGCCGTTGACTTCGCCCTTGAGCACGACCGGCTTGGTCACGCCACGAATCGTCAGCTCACCATGCGCGATGACGTCGTCACCGCTCTTCTCGAACCGGTTCAGCCGGTAAGTCGCGGTGGGATGCGATGACGAGTCGAAGAAGTCGTCACCGCGCAGGTGGTCGTCGCGCTGCGTTGCGCCCGTGTTGAGGGAGGCCGTGTCGATCGACACTTCGACCGCCTTCACCTCGCCGTTCTCCTCCTCGATCGTGCCGGAGAACTGCTGAAACGATCCGCGCACCGTGGAGATACCCATGTGCTTGACGGAGAACTGGATCTGGCTGTGCGCCGGGTCGAAGGTCCACTGCATTCGTCATACTCCTGCCCGCGAAGGGCGCCCCGGTCCGGGATAATGTTTGATGGCACTGAAGCCGGCCACGACGGCCAACTTATCTCAGTGCTAAGAAACTAATCCTGAAGATACCGAGGTCAACCCCTCCCTGCCGTCATCCGTCTCGTCGGGCTCGCGTCGACATGACGACGGGGAGCGGCATTCGCGCTGCGTCCGTCCCCATGGCCCGGAGACAATCGGCAACCGCGTGCTGTTGATGCGGTTCGAGCGTGCTCATGGCCTGTGTGAGAGCCGCCGCGTGCGCCGGAAAGATTTCCGCCACCAGCGCCTCCCCACGCGGGGTGAGCGCGGCATACCGAGCCCGCCGATCGGACTCGCACGTTCGGCGCTCGACGAATCCTTTCGCGGTGAGGCGGTCGACCAGAAAGGTGATGCCGCCGCTGGAGACGAGGATGCGACGCTGCAGCTCCCCCAGCAGCATCGATCCGCGATGGTAGAGCGCTTCGAGGATTCCGAATTCCGCCAGCGTGAGCCCATGGCGCGCGACATCGGCCGCCGCATGTGCTGCGATGGCCGAGTGGGCCCGCGCCATGATCACCCAGAGGCGGAGCGCCGCAGACGACGCGGCATCGAGATCCGGTGTGCGCCCACCGTCCTGTGCAGGTCCATCGTGCTCGGGAGCCTGCTCGCGCTCGTCCACCGCGGACGCGGTTCCTGCGGTGACGGCAAAGTGTCGTTGGAACGTCATATCAAAGCCTCTATGTCATGAAGCCATCGCGCAAGGGTCGAATGACTCATCGGGTGCCCGTGACCCTTGCCTTTGGTCTGCCGCCTGCTCGACTATTGACCATGCCTCCATTCGATCTTCGCGGCGCCGCCCAGGGCGATCGCGTGCAGCATGAGTTCCTGGTGCGCGAGCGGTCGGAGAAGACGACCCGCGCCGGTCTCCCCTTCGTCGTTCTTACCCTCGGGAATGCGACAGGGTCGATCGATACCGCACCGATCTGGTCGGAGAAGCTCGACTGGTGCTCCGGCGCCGACCGCGGGCGTGTCGTGCAGGTAATCGGCGACATCGGCCAGTTCGGCGACGACGCGGCCCGGAAGCGCCAACTGCAGGTCACGGCGCCGCTGCGCGTACTGCCGGTCGACCAGTTCGATCCGGCAGATTTTCTCGAGCGGATCTCGGTCGAGACGGAGCGCGTGTGGGAGGCGATCGACAAGATGCGGTTCGGTATCACCGCGCCCTCGATCCGCCGCGCTGTTGACCTTTTCTTTGCCGACGATGAGTTCCGGGTGTTGTTCGAGCGCACACCGGGTTCGGTGAAGGGGCATCATGCACAACTCGGTGGCCTGCTGCTGCACGTGTTCGAGGTCGCGTCGATCGCGCGGCACAT
>DASQZA010000227.1:0-9298 GCA_035638935.1 Gemmatimonas sp.
CCGATCGCGACCCCGGGGCTCGGTGTCGCGATCGGTGGCCCGGAAGTCGGTGCGCTTGGTGACGTGATCGTGAATCTCACGCCGGGCGTGTACGTCCTCGCCTGCGTGCGACGCGGTGACGACGGGCATCGCCACGCGAGTGCGGGGGAATCCAGCGTGGTGCATGTGCGAGCGGCGATTGCTGCAGATTCCGCGTTTGCCGCGCCCCCAGCCAGCACCGGGATGGTGCAGATGGTCGACTTCGCGTACATCGGCCCGGATCACTGGGCGCCCGGCGCGGGGCTGCTCCGGATCGAGAACACCGGGCAGCAGGATCATCAGCTGCGGGTGGCGCGTCTGCGCGAGGGCGCATCGCTGCAAGCGTGGATGCAGTCAGTCGAGCCGGATTCGATGGCCACGACGGTCGCGGGCATGGCTCGCGTCGGCGCGGGTCAGGTCGCATTCCTGCCAGTGGATCTGGCCCCGGGATCCTACGTGGTGTACTGCCTCATCGCCGACCCCAGCACGAGACGTCCGCACATCGACCTGGGCATGATGCGCGCGATCCAGGTGCCGTAGCGCGCATCATCAAGCGAATTGCCCATGCGCGCTGCGCTAGCCGCTCGTCACCCGATTCCTATGCGATTGCTGCTCGTTTCTCACCCACCCGTGCCGAACTGGCGCGTGAACTTGACGAATACCGACCGCTGCTGCGGCGCACCGATATCGAGCGGGCCGTTCGCAGCCCGGCCATCGTTCAACACGACGAACAGGCCCGTGCCTGCGGTGTTGAGCCAGCCGAAGCGTACGTTGGCGGAAAAGATCTCTTGCTGGTTGTTGTACTGCGTGAGGGTCTGCACGAAGATGCGCGGCGAGAAGAAGTAGTTCAGCCGGAGCGCTTCGAGAGACCTGATGAAATTGCCCTGCGGCAGGCGAACGTCGTTGTAGTCGGCGGTGAAGGAGCCGGAGAACGTGGCGCCGCGACGGAGCGTGATCGTGCCGCTGCCGCCGCTGCGGCGGCCGGTCCAGAACTGACCCACATCGAAGCGGCCCGTGGCGGACAAGTTTTCACTGGGATCGGTGGTGTAGTCCCAGCCGAACGTTCCCCAGTTGTACTGGCCGGGTGGAAGCACGACGCCTGGCGAGATCGTGAACGGTGCCTGCAGTCCCTCCTGCGAGATGTTGTACTCCGGACCGAAGCGCGTGCTGTTCGCGAACTCGATTTCGGTGAGGTCGATGTGCCAGTAGCCCGACTGCCGGAAGCCGTCCGCGATACTGTAGGCGCTGCGATAGCTGACATGCGGGTTCCACTGACGAAACCACGGCCACTCCGGCCTTCGCACGAGGCGCATCACCGACACATCGTAGGAGCGATAACCGCCCGGCCGGCTCATGAAGCCAACCTCCGGGTTGAAATCCTCGCCGATCTGCGCGACACGCGCGCTGTGATTCCAGACATTCGTCTGATAGGCGACACGTCCGCTGAAGGCATTCGCGTCGCCGTCGAGATCGCGGGTCGTGGTGCGGGCGGCCCAGAGGTCGCTCGTCCAGCGCTGCCCGAGCCCGATACGGCCGTCCACCGCAAAGGTGCGATTGACGTCGCCGCCGTCTTCCGTCGACATCCGTTGTACGACCATGGCGCCGACGCGCGAGCGCGTCGAGAACTCGCGCAATGCGCGACCCACCGTGAACGACTGGCCCGCGCTCGTCGCATCGGGTGCGTCCGTCACCATCTGCAGCAGCCCCACCGTGGTGCTACCAATGCGCCCCGACAGGCGTCCGCCGCCCAGAATCTGTTCCGGCGTTCCTGCTGCGGAGATGCCGATGCGACGGGTGAAGAACAGGTCGACGGCCTGCGGCGTACCAGCGGAGAACACGCCGGCATTCTCGAGAAAGAACGGACGTTTCTCGGGGAAGAAGATCGGGAAGCGCGTGAGATTGACGCGCTGGTCGTCTACCTCGACCTGTGCGAAGTCGGTATTCACGGTGAGGTCGAGCGTGAGCGACGGGGTCACACCATACTTGATCTCGCCGCCGAACTCGGTGGGCCGCGAGGTGGGCGCCTTGATTCCGCTGTTCCAGCGCTCCTGCGACGACGTGAGCACGTATGGCGTGATCGTGCGAATGCGGCGCACCGGCAGCGTGAGCCCGGCAAGATTGCCGGCGATGGACAGCCGATAGAGGTTGAACTGGCGCGGAATGAACGCCCAGTACAGCTCTTCATTCTTGCGGCGGATGTTGCGCGAGACATTCATGCCCCACGTCTGTTCGCCACTCGCCGACTGATAGCGGAGCGTCGAGAACGGGATGCGGAATTCCGCCGTCCAGCCGAGCGAGTCGACCGAGGTGGAGACGGTCCAGCTGGCATCCCAGTTTACGTTGAAGCCGCCCATGCCACCGGCCTGCATGCGGTTCTGTCCGGCGACCTGTGCACCGCCACCTTCCCCTTCGCGAATCACCTGCCCGTCGTACTCCACGCCGGCTGGCGTCGTCGCGAACACGAATCCGTTCTGCCGGTCGTGGTACGTGTCGAACACGAACGCGATGTGATCGCTGTTGGCGAGTTGTACGTCACGGATCTTCTCGCCCGGGACGATGAGGCCCGGTTCACGATCGTACATGCGCGCACCGATGTAGAGATTGACGCCGTCGGTGGCCAGCCGCACTTCGGTGCGCTCGGAGGCCGGCACGCCTTCGTTGAGTTCGCGCTGCACGAGATCGCGAATCGGTGTACCCTCCGACCACATCGCTTCATCGAGCTTGCCGTCGATGGTCGGTGGGGTCGTCACGCGCATCGCGTTGAACGCGGGCCGCGGCCGGGCGCGCGCGGCACGGGCGAATGAGTCGGCGACCGCGGCGTCGAGTCGCACGGGCGCGTTTCCGGGCGGAGCCTCCTGCGCGTGCAGGGCCCCGAGCGGAGACAGAGCGACGGCGGCGACCAGCAACATCGCGGACGCGTGTATCGTCGAAGTCGCGCTGGCAGCCGCGGGGGAACTCATGGAGACCGACGCGCGGTGAGGACGGCGCCACAGCGCAAAAAATAGAGGCAACGGTAGGGGAGCTGCAGGTGGGAAGGGGACTATGCGCATTCTAGCACGCTGAACAACAGCGAGCGATGCATGCCTCCCCACGTACGACCATGGACCCTGCGCAGCCAGATACGGATGGTCAGCGCACGTGCAACATCCCTGCAGTCAGCGACGCGTCCGCCGCAACAGTCCCACACTGACAAGACCCAGCACCAGCAGCGAAACCGTACCCGGCTCCGGCACCGTACGCTGCGGCAGCTGAGCGATCGCATAGTTCGCGAGCGCCTGGGACACCTTCGTGTCCCGGTGAATGTCGTCGAACAGGAAATGCGTGCTGCCGTAGTACGCCTCACCGTTCGTCGTTTTGGCGATCGCGGCCGCCTTGCACGCGGCATCGTCGAGACAATTGCCGAAGTCGGTAATGCCCAGACTGCCGAGGAAGCCCGGCGCGAGGACGACTGTCTGGTTGAACGCGCGAGTATCCAGAACGGTCAGCTGAATGCCGTTGATCGCCCCGAGTCCGCCTAGCAGCGTCTGGTTGAAGGTCGTGGCGAACGACGGGATCAGGGGGTCGCCGCCGAGGGTCTGCACGAGAAACGACCTCGCACCCGCGGCCACGAGCTGCTGCAATCTTGATACTGCCAGATTCGCGACGTCGTCAGCCAAGCCGACGGGCCGACCGAAGAAGTCCGCGTCGTTGCCGCCGACTGCGATGACGTACAGCGCGTTGGACGGGAGCACACCCGCGTAGGCCGAAAGCGCGGCATTCACCTGTGTACCGAGGTACAGCGCGGGATTGGCAGCGAGACTCCCGGCTACGGGTGCCGCCTCCCCAGGAAGTGGTCCAACCCAGCCAACTCCGTACGCGTAGTTCTGCCCGCCAGCAAGCGATGGCGTGGCATCGTGCCCGAGCGCCAAGGCGAGGTAATCGGAGAAGCTTGGGCCGGACTGCCAGCGGCCGTTGAAGTAGCCCTTCGCTGCTGTCGGAGCGAGGGGATGACTCGACAGCGAGGGATTCAGCAGCCAGTTGCCCGTGTCGAGAGCGCTGGTACCGAAGAAGAACACGTCGGAATAGCTTGGCTGCGCCGACACCGTCGAGCTGCCCAACGTCATCAACGCTGCAACCGCAAACAGTCTTCGAAACACGGTGATCTCCGCAATGCACGGGTGGAAGGCGAAACCGGCTGCGACGGTGGGTCGCTGTCGATCTCGCTGCCAGAAGATCCATCATGAAGGAATCTTCGCAAGGCCACGGGCGTGCAGACTCAGCGTTCATGGATCAGTTCGCTGACCAGATCGACTTCGGCTGACCAACCCGAGAGTACCGGCGTCGTAGCGACATTCCGCGCTTTTGGCCGACCATTGGGCGCTTGGCTGATTGGGGTATTCGATTCGACTCTGGCGGCGCATTACACGTTTCGGCCGACGCCCGGCCAGCAATCGATCGGATACATCGCGCAGCATCTCGAGGACGCCAACCTGCAACTGTGCTCGCCGTTCGGCGGCAGGAAGTTCGTGCGCACGGCGAAGGACTCGCTGGCAGACACGGTCAAGGCTCGCTGGCCCAAGGACACGCTGGTCGCACGCGTCCGTGCGTCATTGTCTGGTGCCACCCTCGGCGTTGCCGCCCGTGAAGTAGTGCGAATTTTGCTTCAGGGCATCAGCTGCGCCCACTGCGCAGTGTCGGTGTACTGTTGGAACGACACGATGCGGTCGCCTTCGAAACGGTAAGCATGGCAGAACGGTGCGTCGAGTATCGCGCCACCCGCCTTCATGGTGCCGCCGTAGCGACCCAATACGATTACGTCATCACCGCCGTCGACGTAGCGATCGGGGACCGCCGTGAAGCCATCGATGGCAGCCATCAACCGGCCGAAGACGCCTTCACCGATCGCGCCGGCGCCGATATACGGGTTGCGATCCGCCAGCGGATTGCCCTGGGCTTCGTTCCACTCGACGTCGGGAGCCATTGCGCCGAACAGCACGGACGGATCGTTGTTCGCGAAGGCGGCGTACGCCGCGCGGATTGTCTGGATACTCGACATTGGTTGCTCCGTGACGGATTCGTGAGATGGCTCGTGCAGGAAATGCTCAACGCCAGTTCGTTTGGTAGCATGCGCAGCGAGCGATGGCTGTTCATGCCTGCCATCGCTCGCCACTGCGACATCGTGATTTCGGTCCAGCTGCAGTTCGCGACTACGGGTTGCGGGTGCCCGTAATCGTGCCGTTCACGACTTCTGTGCCGGTCGGCGTCTTGTACGTCGCGATCATCTTGCCCGTCATCGCGCCGTTGTTCATGACGCTCGCCGTACGCACGGTGACCATGACGCCTTTTCGCAGTACGCTCTCGTATTCAGCTGTCTGAGTGACGAGACTGTCTCCGGACATCGATGCCTGCATGGGGACGTTCGGGCGTCCTTCGAGCGAGATCGTCCACGTGGCGCCATCGGCTGAACCGGTCATCGTCGACGGTACTGGTTGCGCCACGCCTTCGAGCGTCGACATCACCTGCCACGTGCCGGCGAAGTCGGCCACCGTCGGTGCCGCAGCCATTGGTGAAGCCGCCGCCGAATCCGCAGAGGCCATGCTCGCCGCGCCGGAATCGCTTGCCGCGTCCTTCGCGCCTCCGCACGCAGCGAGAAGGGACAGCACCATCAGGGCACTCGCAGTTCGGATCGATTGCATGGAATCCTCGTGGGGGAAGGGAGAACGGAGAAAGTGGCGCCATTTCCATTCAACGGCAAATCCGCCACGTCCTCGGTTCTCCCAACCCCTGCCGCGCTAGCGAATCCACTCCGGATCGTACCCGCCGCCCCATCCCAGGTTGGCCGTGTGCAGATACCGGTTCGTGCCGTCGGCGCGCACGGTGTAGATCGCCGTGGTGAGACCGAGCTGCTGCCAGAATGCGACGTGGCGTCCATCGGGGGACCACGCGGGACTCCACTGCCGCCCGGTGAGCGGCATGCGCGTCACGGCGCCGCCGTTCAGCGCGAGGATGCTGATGTCCGTGTCGTCTCCATACGAGCGGATGAAGGCGATTCGCTCCCCATCGGGCGCCCATGTCGGCGCGTTGTCGAACCCGGTCGTCGTGCTCGTGTGCTGCTGCTTGTCCTGGCCGTTCCGTCGCATCGTCCAGATGCCTGCGACCAAGGGTAACGAGGAGCTGCGTGTCGCGTCGAACGCGATCCGACCCCCGTCTGGCGACCACTTCGGCGCGCCGACCGAGTACGACGCCTCGAGGTCCGCGGTGAGATTGGTCTTGTTGCTCCCGTCACTGTTCATGACCCAGATGGAGCTGCGGCCCGTCGTCGGATCGATTCGCCGCCAGGCGATCGAGCTACCATCGGGCGACCACGCGGGATCGCCATCGAAGCCGGGTTCGGTCGTCAGCCGCCGCATGTTGAGCCCATCGCGGTTGACCGCATAGATGTCGTCGATCTGCGCACCCGTCGTCAGCTCCCGGAACGAGCTGTAGAACGCGATGCGGGTTCCGTCAGGTGACGGCGATGGCGAACGCGAAACGTTGCCCGCGTTCAAAAGCACCGGCGCCGTCGATCCGTTGGACGCCAGGATCATGATCTCCCCCGGCGCTGTCACCGACGTGCGATGGTAGATGAGGTTGAACGGCATCGCATCCAGTTCGCCATTCACGATGGTCGCGGCGATCGAAAAGCTCTTGCCCTCCACTCGTGCCGTGATGGTGGCGTAGCCCGGGCTGTTCGCTGTCACGTTGCCGCTGGGGCTCACTGACGCGATCGAGGGTACGTCGCTCTCCCACGTGACCACTCGCCCCGTCAGGACGTTGTTCGCCTGGTCCTTCACCACTGCGGTAAGCTGCCGGTTCTCCGAGAGGCCAAGCACGAGCGCCGTTGGTCCGGCCTCCACCGACGCCACCGTTGCCTGCACGACCGTGACAGCGACGGCCGACGCCTTTCCGCCGATGGCAGCGCGTACCGTCGCCGTCCCTACGGCCCGCGCGACGATGCGGCCGGTGCCATCGACCTCGGCGACCGAGGCGTTGTCGGTGCTCCACACGACCGCGCGATCCGCGAGCGCGCGTCCCGCGGCATCGCGGGCGGTGGCCACGATCAGTTCGCTGCCGAACTCTGGAAGTGCAATCGTCGCGCGGGAGAGTTCAATGCTCGCCACCGGCACTACACTCACGGTGATCGGAATATCGGCCTGTTTGCCGTCGATGGTCGCCCGAAGCACCACGGACCCGGGAGCAATTGCCACAGCCTGTCCGGCCGGCGTGACGCTCAAGACGGCCGCGTCCGTCGAACTCCAGCTTACGGCGCGGTCGGGCACGGGCTCTCCAGCACCCGTCAGCCCGCGCGCGGCGAACAGCACGACATCGCCCACGACGAGCGCGCGGTTCGGAGTCGTGATCTCCACCTGGGAGACGGTGCGGACGGGCACCGGCACGGGATTGTTGACGTCCCCGCACGCCGCCGCGATGGCCAGCAGCGTGGGAACGAGACGGACAAGAACACGGGGTGACATATACTTTCTCCATTGCAGGTGAATGCGCTGCGATACGTGCAGGAGAAAGTCGTCAGGGCCGCTTAGTGGACCGCTTATCCGGTTCACGGTAAGCGGCGGAGACCCTCGGCGAATGCGCGTGTCTCTGCGGCGGGGCGCGATCCGACCTCGCGCTGCAGCAGGGCGGTAAGCGCTTCGTAGTGGGCCAAAGCGCGGGCCGGCTCGCCGCGCGCCGCCATTGCCTCCATCAGCAGGCGATGGGCACTCTCGCGTAGCGGTTCTCGCGCGACCAGCAGTTCACAAGTCCCCAGAACGTCGTCCGTGCGCCCGGCGATGCGGAGCAGCTGTGCCAGCGTCTCCATTGCCTCGACCCAGACGTTTCGGATCCGATCCTGGCAGGACACGAGCCATTCGCCGCCGCCGAACCCCTGTGCGAGCTCGCCGCTCCCCGCTTCGAGTGCCATGCGCCATGCGTCGAGTGTCCCCGCATCGACCGCCTCGCGACGCCGGAACGCCAGTCGGATTCCCGCGCTCGCCGCGAGCACCCTGTCGAGATCGACCTCGAGCACGACGTCCGCCCGCGGTGCGCGATCCAGCCGGTACGTGCCAGCCTCGAACGCGATCCAGTGATCCGGTCCGAGGTGCCGCCGGAGGTGATGCAGCGTCACGTGAAATGCGTTGCGTACCTGTGCGGCAGACGCGTCAGGCCAGAGCGCCAAGCCGATGTCGTCCTTGGTCGCGCGATCGTTCAACAGCAGGAACAGCAGCAGTTCGCGCGTCTTCCCCATCGGCACCGCATCGCTCGGTACCGGCGTATTGGACCGGTCCATCGCAAACGGGCCGAGCACGCGAAGCGAGAGGCGTTCGGCTTCGCGCGGCAAAGCGGGCGCAGTGCTCGTGTAAGCCGACACCACCGGGTCGTCGTCCATCAGCGCGAACACATCCTGCAACGAGAGCGCGGAGCCGGCCGTGAACTCGCGGAGATACCCATCCACGCCGAGACGCGCGTGCAGCGACTGCACCATAGCCGCCTCCCGCGCCATGTCCGGACGAATCACCCCGGCGCCGCAACGATGGCGCAGCGATTCCGCAGCGCCAAGCAATCGAGCGGCGGTGCGCGACGCCTGGTCTGCCGGCACGAGCGGATCGTCCAATCGCGACACGAGGATGAACGCCATCGTGTCGAGCGATCGCGAGATGAACCAGGCATCCGGTTCCGGTCGCAGCACGGTCACGCTTTCACGTGCGTACCGGGCGCCCTCCAACGGATCGCCGAGCGCCATCGCATTCATCGCCATGCCCTCGAGCGCGAGCGAGAGGAACCAGAGCTCCCCCTGCGAACGGAGCGAGGGCACCGACGCGTCGTAGTCGGCCTTCGCCTTCTCGTGTTCGCCGATCATGAAGTGCACGAGTGCACGGCGCATCGTCAGCACGGCGAGCAACCACTCGTCACCCGAGCGCGAGGCCACGGCGACCGAGGCGTCCATGGACGCGACGGCTGCCTCCGGTTCCCCGCGCATCGCGTGCGCAAACCCGATGAGCTGCAGCCCGAGACTGCGGCCCCGCGCAGCGGTGAGCCGCCCCGCGGCGGTCAACTCTGCTGCGCCATCGACACGGTCCCAGATCGCAATCTCCCGGCGCCCGGTGCGGAGCATCGTGTCGGTATCACCACCGAAGTACGCGAGCCCCTCGATGGGATACATCATGCGACCGATCGCGATGGCGTCGTCGAGCGGCCGCTCGTCGTCCGGAATTCCCTGCGCATCGACTGCGTCGAGCACGAGCGCCAGCAGCGCGCGCGCTTCTTC
>DASQZA010000228.1:0-2224 GCA_035638935.1 Gemmatimonas sp.
AGACGGGCTTCGAGCGGCCGCCTGAGCAGACGGAATTCGCGCGGCTGGAACTCGATTACACGGTGCTGAGCAAGCGCAAGCTGCTGCGCCTCGTGAACGAGGGGCATGTGAGTGGCTGGGACGATCCTCGCATGCCGACGATTGCCGGACTCCGCCGCCGTGGCGTGACTCCGGGAGCGATCCGCTCGTTCTGCGAATCCATCGGCGTCGCCCGCAAGGACGCGCGCGTGGAGATCGCGACATTCGAGCATGCGGTCCGCGACAGCCTCAACATGGAGGTGCCGCGAGTGCTCTGCGTGCTCAAACCACTCAAGGTGACGATCACGAACTATCCCGAAGGGCAAGTCGAGGAGCTGGACGCATCGTATTTCCCCCACGACGTCCCCAAGACCGGGACCCGCAAGGTTCCGTTTTCTCGCGAACTGTGGGTCGATCGTGACGACTTCATGGCGGACGCGCCGAAAAAGTTCTACCGGCTGTCGCAGGGGCGCGAGGTTCGCTTGCGCTTCGGCTACCTCGTGACGTGCAATGAAGTCGTCAAGGATGCGAGCGGCGAGGTGGTCGAACTGCGCTGCACGTACGATCCGGAAACACGCAGCGGGAACGCACCGGACGGGCGGAAGGTGCAGGGCACGATTCACTGGGTGTCCGCTGCCGGAGCGCTCGACTGCGAGGTGCGGCTCTACGACCGCCTGTTCTCGCAGGCCGACCCGGACGCGGTGCCGGACGGGCAGGATTTCCTCTCCGCACTCAACGCCGATTCGCTCGTGGTCGTGCAAGCCAAGATCGAGCCCAGCGTCGCCGCGGATGTTATCGGTTCGCGCTACCAGTTCGAGCGTACGGGGTACTTCATGAGCGATATCCAGGATTCAACAGCGGGTCGCCTCGTCTTCAACCGGATCGTGGCGCTGCGCGACAGCTGGGCGAAGGTGAAGGACCGGTAGCGCCGCACTGATCTGCCACCGGGGACTGGAGGAACGGTTCGCGTCGTCTATATTTGGACGCTCACCGGTCACGGTGGCTGCAGTTCGTTGCAGGAGTGTGCAGTTGCAGTCCGATGCCCCCTAGCTCAACTGGCAGAGCGCCGCACTCTGGATGCGGAGGTTCCAGGTTCGAAACCTGGGGGGGCAACTAGCTTGGACGCCTGGCGTCTGCGCGGGCAGGATTCCTGCACCGCGCCCAGTATGCCGCTAAACGCCATGCTGTTCGACCTCGACGGTACGCTGCTCGATACCAATGCCGCTCACACCGAGGCGTGGGTGACGGGACTCGGGGCGCACGACTACCGGTTCTCCTTCGACCGCGTTGCGCCCGAGATCGGGAAAGGTGGGGATCAGCTGCTCCCCACGCTGCTCGGTGAGGAAGCCGCCACGCGAGACGGCGACGCGATTCGTGAGAGCGTCGCTGCAGCCTTCCGGGACATTGCCGCGAACCGGAGATTTCGCGTGTTCGATGGCGCGTTGGATCTGCTCGACGAGCTACGCCGCCGCGAGATCCGTCTGGCGCTCGCGACGTCGGCTGGAGAAGCCGATCTCGATGTCATGATGAACAGCGTAGGTATCGATTTGCGCGAGCGCTTCGATGCCGTGGTCACGAAGTCCGACGTCGAGCGCAGCAAGCCGCACCCCGACGTGATACAGTGCGCGCTCGACAAACTCGGAGTCGTCGCCGCGCAGGCCGCGCTCGTCGGCGACACGCCCTACGACGCGACTGCCGCCCGGCGGGCAGGCGTGGTGACGTTGGGCGTGGCGACGAGCGCGTTGGCAGACGAGCGTACCCTGCGCACTCGCCTGATGCGAGCAGGGGCCCGTCGTGTGTGGCGCGATGCCGCGCAGCTGCTCGCCGAACTCGACGAAGTGCTGGCGGTCGCGTCGCCATCGCGGGTGCTGCTGACGAGCGCGCGGCAGGAGGAGTACATGCGGTTGGCCATCGAGGTTGCGCGCGACGGCATGCGGAATGGTGAAGCACCGATCGGGTGCGTACTGGTCGACGGCGACGGCGACATCGTGGCGCGCGCGTACAACGAGATGAAATCGACCGGCAACAAGACCGCGCATGCGGAGATCGTGGCGTTCGCACGTGCCGCGGGCAAGACACCACTCGACGCCAACGATCTGTTGCTGGTGTCGACGCTCGAGCCGTGTGTAATGTGCACGGGCGCGGCCATGGTCGGCGCGGTCGACACGATTCTCTTCGCGCTTCGTGCCCCCGCTGTCCGCGGGGG
>DASQZA010000229.1:0-1562 GCA_035638935.1 Gemmatimonas sp.
GCGGGCACTGCCCGACGTGCGAGACGGTCTCAAGCCTGTGCATCGTCGCGTGCTGTACGCGATGAACGAACTCGGCCTGCTGCCGGGGCGCCCGTTCAAGAAGTCGGCGACGGTCGTCGGCGACGTGCTCGGCAAGTATCACCCGCATGGTGACAGCAGCGTGTACGACGCGCTCGTGCGCATGGTGCAGGATTTCTCGCTGCGCTACACGCTGGTCGATGGGCAGGGCAACTTCGGCTCGATCGAAGGCGATAACGCCGCCGCGTATCGCTACACCGAGGCGCGACTGACGCGGGTCGCGGTGGAGATGCTCAACGACATCGACCAGAACACCGTCGACTTCGCGCCGAACTACGACGACCGGCTCACCGAGCCGAAGGTGCTGCCATCAGGCATTCCGAACCTGATGGTGAATGGCTCGACGGGTATTGCCGTCGGCATGGCGACGAACATTCCGCCGCACAACCTGCGCGAGGTCACTGCCGCCGTCGTTGCACTGATCGACAATCCGGAGCTCGAGCCCGCTGACCTTCGCAAGTTGATCAAGGGGCCTGACTTTCCAACCGGCGGGTATGTGTACGGCCGTGCCGGTATCGCGGACTATCAGGACACTGGTCGTGGACGCATCGTCATGCGCGCGCGCGCCGTGATCGAGGAGCGCGAGTCGACCGGAAAGTCGCAGATCGTCGTCACGGAAGTGCCGTACCAGTCGAACCCCGGCAAGCTCGTCGCCGACATCGCCGAGCTGGTGCGCGAGCAGAAGCTCACCGGCATCAGCGAGCTGCGCAACGAATCCGATCGTGACGGTATCCGCATCGTCGTCGGACTCAAGCGCGATGCGATCCCGCGCGTGGTGCTCAACCAGCTGTACAAGCACACGTCGATGCAGTCCACGTTCGGCGTGATCATGCTCGCGCTCGTGCCGGACCCGAACACCCGGCAGCTCGTACCGAAGGTGCTGACGATGAAGGCGTGCCTCGAGCACTTCATCGCGCACCGCCATGAAGTCATCATCCGCCGCACGCAGTTCGATCTCGACAAGGCGCTTGAGCGCGAGCACATCCTCGAGGGGCTCAAGATCGCCGTCGACAACATCGACGAGGTGATCGCGCTCATTCGTGCGGCGGCCGACACGCCGACGGCAAGCCTCCAGCTGCAGGCACGCTTTGCGCTCTCCGAGCGCCAGGCGGAAGCGATCCTCAACCTGCGTCTCGCCAAGCTCACGGGCCTCGAGCGCGACAAGCTGGAAGAGGAGTTGCTCGAGGTGCGCGCGTTCATCGGCGAGATGCGCACGATTCTCGAGTCACGTCCGCGGCGCATGGAAATCCTGAAGGGTGAGCTGCTGGAACTGGCCGAGCGGTACGGCGATGACCGGCGCACGGAGATCGTCAGCGACGAGGGCGAGTTCTCCATCGAAGATCTCATCGCCGAGGAGGAGATGGTGGTCACCATCTCGCACAACGGCTATGTGAAGCGCACCGCGTACTCGTTGTACAATCGCCAGATCCGTGGTGGACGCGGCAAGCAGGCGGGCAGCCTCAAGGACGGGGACTTCATGGAGC
>DASQZA010000230.1:0-9524 GCA_035638935.1 Gemmatimonas sp.
CAGTGCATTCGCTCGAGGCGCTCACCGAGCAGGCGCAGCCGCCGCTGCACCGGCTGGAGCACGCGCTGCACGGCCCCGTGGCGTTCGGCATCATGCCGGTCTTTGCCCTCGCCAATGCGGGCGTCGCGCTCCATGGCGATCTGCTCGCGGTGCTGACTGCGCCGGTCACCCTCGGCGTCATCCTGGGGCTGGTCGTTGGAAAACCGCTCGGCATCACGCTGTTCGCGTGGATTGCCGTCAAGTCGGGTGTTGCGGTCAAGCCAGCCGGCGTATCCTGGGCTGCCTTGCACTTCGTCGCGTGGCTCGGTGGCATCGGATTCACCATGTCGCTGTTCGTTGCGGGCCTGGCGTTCGCAACGCCGGAGACGGCACTCCTGCTCGAGGAATCGAAGCTGGGGATTCTCGTCGCCTCGATCATCGCTGGGGGGACTGGCTACGCATTGCTGCGATCGCGAAAGCCGGCACCCGCGGAGGACTCGATTGCGGTCGCCGCACCCTAGAATCCGAGCGGCATCATGCGATTTCCGCCGGGACCGAAGAGCCGCTTCCCAGGTGACGTGATCTTCCGGTTACGCGCGGACTTCCTCGGCTTTCTGGAGTCTGCCGCTCGGGACTACGGTGACGCGGTCGGTTTCAGCGTGGGATCCGAACGGTACGTGCTGCTCAATCACCCGGAGCTGATCCGCGACGTGCTCGTCACGAACCAGCGCTCGTTTCACAAGGGCCGCGCACTCGAGCAGGCGCGGCGGGTGCTCGGGAACGGCCTGCTCACCAGTGAGGGCGACTTCCACCTTCGGCAGCGACGACTCGTGCAGCCTGCGTTTCACCGCGATCGCATTGCGGGCTACGGGGCGGCGATGGTCGCCTGCGCCGAACGAACGCGAGCGCGGTGGACGGACGGCACGGTGTTGGACATGCACGCCGAAATGATGCGGCTCACCCTCGCCGTCGTGGGCAAGACGCTGTTCGGCGCGGACGTAGAGGGGGACGCGGAAGAAATCGGGACAGCGCTCGAGGACGCACTCGGCGCATTTGCGTTGAACATGCTGCCGTTCGGCGAATGGCTCGAGCGGCTGCCACTGCCCGCAGTGCGACGTCTGCGAAAGGCGCGCGTGACACTCGACCGGACGATCTACCGCATGATTGCGGAGCGCCGGGCTGCGGGCGACGACCGTGGCGATCTGTTGTCCATGCTCGTGCACGCGACGGACGCCGAAGGCGACGGGACGAGCATGACCGACGAGCAGCTCCGGGACGAGGCGCTCACGATCTTTCTCGCCGGTCACGAGACGACGGCGAATGCGCTCGCCTGGACGTGGTACTTGCTGGCGCAACACCAAGCAGTCGCAGGGCGTGTTCATGCCGAGGTCGATGCGCTGGGGCGCGTGCCGCGATTCAGCGACGTGGCATGCTTGCCGTATACGCGACAGGTGATCGCGGAATCGATGCGACTGTATCCGCCGGCGTATGCGATTGGCCGCCGCGCAGTCGTGCCGTACTCGTTCGGCGAGTATCAAGTGCCCGCGCGTACGATCGTGCTGGTGAGCCAATATCTGCAGCACCGTGATGCGCGGTGGTTTCCGGACCCCGAGCGATTCGACCCTGATCGCTGGACACCAGAGGCCGCGCAGGACCGGCCGAAGTTCAGCTACTTCCCGTTCGGAGCGGGCACGCGTGTGTGCGTTGGCGAGCAGTTCGCATGGACGGAGGCGGTGCTGCTGCTGGCCACGCTTGCCCAGGAGTGGAGCGCGTCATTGGTGCCCGGGCACGCCGTCGAGTTGCAGCCGCGGATCACGCTGCGACCGAAGCACGGCGTGCGGATGGTTTTGCATCGCCGTGCTGTGGAACGTTGAGGGAACTGCTTTCCGCGAACTGCTTTCCGCGGATACGAACTGATCACCCCGGAAAAGCGCGGATTCATGCGGTGAACCTGATAGGACGGCATGGCTTCGGCGAGTGTCGTCCTTTTTGTTGTTGGGCTCCGCACGGTCTGCAGGCCCCGCGAGCTGTTTCCAAAGAATTTCGGTGCTGCCGACACGCACCGTCGAGGTGTCGCGTGCACCGTAAGATCCTTCGTTTCCCCTTTTGATCAGTTCGTATCCGCGGAAAGCAGTTCGCCATAGGTCGGCGGCACGGCGACGCAGCATCATCCGCACGCCGTGCTTCAGTTCGCGTGCGAAACTCAGCGGCGCTTCGTCTTCACGCTGATGACGCCACCGGCCGCCTTCGCACCGTAGAGTGCTGCGGCGCTCGCACCCTTGATTACTTCGACAGACTCGATGTCGTCGGGCGCGAGCGTGCTCAGCGCCTTCTGATCGCGGAAAGCGCCGTCGATGACGATGAGGACGCCGTCGAGCCCGGGTAAGCGCTCGCCGGTCACCGTGGAGTAATTGTTCGTGTTGCTCGATGCCGATGTCGAGGGCGTCGACGACATGCCGCGCACCCGGATTCGAGGGCGCGTGCTGTCGGTTGGCGCCTTCATGGAGTCGACGACGACCGTGTTATCCAGACGGCGTACGCTCACCTGTCGCGTCGAATCGGTCCCGAAGCCTCGCACCGTCATCGAGTCCACGAAACGAATCGAGTCGGCCGACAGCGTGAAGTTCGCGTCGGTCTTCATACCTGCAGCATCCGGTCGATTGATTTCGAGCGCATGGTCATTCGTGCGCACACGAATCTGCGACGTGCGATCCTTGCCGCGCACGACCTCGATACTGGCGATGCGTTCGGTGAGCACGCGCTCGGCGTCGGTCTGGTTCACGGGCACCCCGTCCAGTACGTACGTCGTCCGCGTCGGGTCGACACCGGGTAATACCGATGCGGCCTTGACCGCGCTCTTCGCGTCCATCGCCTCGATCTCGGACGACGTCGGCAGTTTCGACTCGCAGGCCGCGAGCAGAAGCGCCGCGGCGATCGTGCCACCGAGCGCACGGCGGGGCAGGGCATAACGCGAGGCACGAGTGGTCATGGCGAGCAGTCTCCGTTCGAGATGAGAGGCGCTGTACGACAGCGCAGGGAGCGCGGACGCAAGCGTCGAGGGGTGGACAGAAATGTCGAGCAAGAGCGATCCGTAACGCACGGGCGACGCACCGCGGAGCAGCACTCGGCGGTCGCAATCGAGCTCCACCGCGAGCCGAAGACGCGCGAGGGCGTACCAGAGCAGCGGATTCCATGGCATGGCCGCGACGGCAACGCAGCCGGCCAACAGCAGGAGCGGATCACGTGCGCGCACGTGCTCGGCTTCGTGCATCAGCACCAGTTGCTGGTCATCGCGATCACGCGCCAGAATCCACGAGGGCACGACGATCTCCATCGGACGCAGGCCGACGACAGCGGGCCCGGCGTCCTGTGACACGCGGACGTCCATGCCGAGCAAACGCTCCCTGGACCAGCGATCGGCTGACAGTCGAACACGCCGGTACACTCCGTAGAGCACCAGCATGCCGGTCATCGAGGCAGCGAGCCACAGGCCGGCCACTGCATTCTGCACGCGAGGCGAAACATCGTCGGCGAGCGCGAGCGCTGGCGCGGCCACGCGGGAAACGGCAACCGCAATGTCATCGCGCATGCCGCGGACAGTCTCAGACAGGCGATTCCACGCGCTGGTGCGCTCGACCTCCGCGTAGGCCTCCAGTGGTTCCAGGGTCCTGGCCGAGTCAGGCAAGGTCACCGCTGCGTTCTGCGCAAACTGCAGACGAACTGGCGCGATCGCAGTCAGGGTAACCGTGAGCGCAATCATCGCGGCCCAGATCCAGCGCACCGACCGGTTTGCGGAGCGCTCCTGCGAATGCAGCACGATTGCCGCGAGCGCCAGCACGGTGCCGACGAGCAGGCTGCAGAGGATGATCGAGAGTGTCATTTCCGGTCGCCTCGATCCTCGAGCCGTTCCGCCAGCAACGCGCGCATGCGTTCGAGTTCAGCGCGGCTCAGCTTCCGGTCGGATACGAGCTGCGCAACCATGCGCTCGGCCGACCCCTGGTACATCGCCTCCTTGATGCGCGACAGCGCACTCTTGCCGGCGCGCTCCGCACCGATCACCGGGAAGTAGCGATACGCACGCCCTTCGCTCTCGTGACGTACGAAGCCCTTCTCTTCGAGCGTCTGCAGGGCGGAGAGCACGGAGGTGTATGCGAGTGGCTCGTCGAGGGCGTCCTTCACCTCGGTCACGGTGGCCGACCCCTGACGCCAGAGGACGCTCATGACTTCAAGTTCGCGGGGCGGGAAGTGCACATCATCCATCGGCGGGCTCCGTCTACGGGTCTTCCAGTAGTATGCGGTGCGTGCTCCGCGGCGTCAACTGTCTTTTCCGTAGTTGGACTGAACTGCCTTCCACGGATACGAACCGATCACATGGGAAACGAAGGATCTTACGGTGCACGCACACGTCGGCGGTGCGTGTCCGCAGCACCGAAATTCCATGGAAACAGCTCACGGGGCCTGCAGACCGTGCGGAGCACAACAACAAAAAAGGACGACACTCGCCGGAGCGATGCCGTCCTATCCCGTTCACCGTACAACTCTGCGCTTTTCCAGGGTGATCAGTTCGTATCCGCGGAAAGCAGTCAACGGTTCCCGCGCAAGCCAGCTCGAGCCACCTACTGCAGCTGGATGTACATCGGCACTGGCCACAACCGCAGGATCTCCTCGCGGCTCGTCATCGGCTTGTCGTTCTTCGGCTTCGTGAACTGCTTCCAGCCGGCGAACTGCACCGGCTCCTTCTTCACGTAGCTGTAGTACGAGTCGCGCTTGAGCCACGGTGCGCCGAAGCCGTCCATGTGCATGACGAACTGCACGCGTGGGTCGAGCTTGATGTTCTTGTAGTTCGTGACGCCCTTCCCCGTGAAGCGGTGCACGACGAGGATCTTGGGCGGCAGCTTGTGCTTGTCTACCAGATTCGCGAGGAAGCGCGTCGCGTAGTTGATGTCGGCGGCGTCGTACGTGCCCACGCGCTTGCCCGGGATTCCCCCGCTTGCCTTCATCGAGAATTCAGGATCGATGCCAAGGTGCACGTCGGGGCGCACCAGATATTTCTCGAGCCATGGCAGTTCTTCGGGCAGCGTGCTGCGCCCGACCTGCAGGTCGAGGAACATGATCGCGTTCCGGCTCTTCGCCCAGCCATACACCTTCTCGATCAGCGTGCTGTCCATACGGCGGCGATACTTGCCGCTCGAGCCGGGTGTCGCGTCGGCCACCATTGCGATGAGGTGCAATGCCGGCTGCACCGGGTGCGCCGGGTCGAGCTTGTTCCACGCGGCCTCTTCCTGATCGAGCTTGCGCAGCATCTCCGACGTTTCGAACTCGCCGAGGATGCCCATGCGGGTCGACAGCGGGTTGCCGTAGAATGCGATGATGCGCTTGGCTGGCATGATCGCGCCTGGCAATTGCGCGGGCATCTTCGGCGGCCACAGCAAGTCGAGATCACTCCCGTTGCCGCGATAGGCCATGTGGCGGTCGCCGGACTGCGGACCGAGCATGCCGCGGGGCTTCGGCTTGACCGAGTCCTGCGCCTTGGCGGCAGGCTTGGCGGAGGCGCCCTTGGTCGCCGTCTTTGCTGCAGGCTTGGCTTTGGGCGGTTGTGCAGGCGCAGCCCACAGGGACACCGCTGCGAGCGCCAGGGTGAGCGATACAGCGGGAACGAGCGTACGAGCGTGCTTCGCGATCGGAGAGCGCATCAGGCAGTCGGGTGAACAGACGTCAGCGGCAGGCTGCCGTCCAGATTGACGGTAACGGGCGTCGCAGTGAACGACGCAGGAGTCTAGTTGGCCTTGCGAGGCTTTGGTGCCGGGATGGGGCGATCCACATACAAGCCAAGCGATCCTGTTGCTTCCGCTCGCACCACGAGCCACCGGGGCATCGCGACGACGTCGACCAGGCGCCCGGTGTTCACTTCGCCAGAGAGTGCTACTCCCTTCGTGAGCTCACGGTTCATTGCCTTCTCGACTTTTGCACGCGTGTCGTCGAGCAGGTCGTCGAGCGGAAGCTGCGCACGTTCGCGGAGTGTCGTGACCATGTCGGCGTTCTTGAGCCACGCCAGCCCACGCACGAGGGCGTCGGCCGTGGCCACGTCGAATTCGAGGTCAGGCACGGTCAGTGTGCGCGATACAGTGTCGAGCTTCGGCGTGCCCGTGAGAAAGACTTCGCCGGCGATCCCGCCCTTGATCGCGACCGCGAGTACGACGCGCCCGTCACCCAGCGCATACAGCCGCACTTTGTCGATCGTGACCGACTGATTGAATCGGCGGAACGTGCGCCCGACGAGCTTCTGCGACAGCTTTGCCGAAGCGTCGTCGTAGTTCAGCAAACCCTCGAGGCGCAGGTGCACGCTGTCACCGACCGGCTGTGAGGCGCGGTCGAACGTCGGCAGCTTGGATACCATCGTCGGGGGCTTCGGGCCCGACACCATGAAAGGCCGTGCATACAGCCGGATGTTGGCGACCAGCGCCGTATCCGCCAGCGACAGTGAACCGAGCCGAACCCCCTGCGGCGCGAGCACGAGCCAGAGGCTGTCGGTGACACGAATGCCGCGGTTCAGCAGGTTGTACCACTTGGTGATACGCGTACTGAGATCGAACGCGGCGATCTTGGCGTCGACTGCCGACAGCTTGCTGGTGAGCAATGGACGAATGGAGTTCACCACCTTGTCGGTCACATCGATCTGAAATGCGCTCACGCGGCAGCCATCGCGCGCAGTCGTGGTTGCGGGCTCCACCGAGGACAGCCGGGTTTTCGTCCGAAGGTTCCAATCGCTCGCCACGTCTACATCCATCACGAGCACGACGCGCAGCCGCGGTGGCGTGCTGTCGGTGCCGCACGAGGCGCTGATCGTGGGGCCGATGACGGGATCGTACCACCCCCGTCCGCTGTACGTCACCGTGGTCTCGATCGTGAGCCGCCTGCCGTCGAACTTCACCGCGAACGGAGTGCGCGCGGCCGCAAATGCGACCTGCTGCCGTTTGTTGGACGGAATGGTAAGCCGCTTCTCGATGTCACCGAACTTTCGTGGTACGGCCCGTTCCAGTGCCTCGAGCGCCGGTGTGAGCGCATAGCTCACGGGGGCGTCCACCACCGATAGTGGCATGTCCGGCAACGCCTTCACGGCCGTGGCGCCACTGCGCGCGAGCGGGGCGATCGGCGCAATGGATTCCGATGAGCAGGCCTGAAGAATCCCGAGTGTGAAGAGCGCGAACGTGGAGCCCACGAATGTGGAGCGCGCGAGGGTTCGACCGGGCCGCGGCAAGCGATGGAGCATTCGTGGAACGTATGCCCGTGCCGCTGCCCGCACCATGCGCGACACACCTGCCACCGCGAACATCAATGCACGCCGATGCACGCCTCCGACGGGGCGTCTCATGGCACAGTCGACGCTGTCGAGCTCAGCCGTGGTTTCGGTGCGGCATAACGCATTCGCGACAGAATCGTGGCGGCGCGCCGCGTCGCCACCGCGCCTTGCGGCTTCCAACGCACTGGAGAAGGAAGGACCGCTGCCAGCCTCGCCGCCTCGTCGCGCGTGAGCGACGCGGCGCTCTTGCCGTAATGCACTCGTGCGGCTGCCTCCGCCCCGAACACCCCGTCACCCCATTCCGCAAGGTTCAGGTACAGGTCGAGGATGCGTTCCTTCGAGAGCAGCAGCTCGAAGAGCAGCGCGAGGTACAACTCGAGCCCTTTGCGAACGAAGCTGCGACCGTTCCAGAGGAACACGTTCTTCGCCACCTGCTGCGTGAGCGTCGACGCGCCGCGCAGCGACCCACCGGCCTGACGGCGCGCGAGCGCCTTCTTCAGCTCCACCATGTCGACCCCATGGTGGAGATAGAAGCGGTCGTCCTCGGACGCGAGCACTGCGCGATGCAGATTGGGGGAGAGCGCCGCGTGTGCGACCGGAGTGTGCCGAGGAAAGACGGGCCGCTTCCCGTTCCACGCGCGCGACACGGTCTGCCGCAGCATGACGGCGGTTGTCGGCGGATTCACCACCGCCAGGGCGAGTATCACCGGGACGGGCGCGAGCAGCAGCACGACGGCGACGATCAGGAGCCGCCGCAGCCACGCACGAGGCCCAGCCCGCCACTGGAATCGTCCGCGTTTCGCGGTCCGCGCACGCACTGCTCTTGCCAAGGGTCGCTCGCTCGGGTGTGCTCAGGGCTCGCGCAGATGTGCGGGCGTGTCCGGTGGCTGTCGGCGCCACCGGCGATGCTGCCAGAAATACTGTTCCGGGTACTGCCGCACGTACGACTCCAGCCGCTGCGTGTACGCCAGCACGATTGCGTCGACATCCGCATCACGGTCGCCGCTCTGCACGACGGGGAGCCGGGTGAGAAGCAGCGCGTAGTTGCCGCTCGGACGACGTACGGAGGCAGCGAATATCAGCGGCACGCCCAGGCGCAGCGCAAAAACCGCGGGCCCACGGGGCGTTTTTGCGGGACGGCCGAAGAAGGGGACGAAGGTACTGGCGAGATTGAGGCCGTCCTGGTCGCACACCATCGCGATCACGCGACCTTCCTTGAGCGCGCGGGGCGTGCGCCGCACCGCTTCGGCATCATGGATGACTTCGAACCCGATGTCGGCACGCGTGCGACGGATGTACGCATCGAACAGCGGATTGGCCATGCCACGTGTCACGGCGTCGAACGGCATTCCGCGCGCTGCGACGTAGGCGCCACCGTACTCCCAGTTGCCCAGATGCCCGGTCACGATGATCACGCCCTTTCCCTCGGCGCGTGCCGCTTCGAGCAGGTCCCAGCCTTCGACCAGTTCGAAGCGTCGAATGAGTTCCGCGCGCGGCGTGCCGGGCAGCACGGCAGTCTCGATCGATGTGCGGCCAAGGCTTTCGTATGAACGGCGCGCGGTGTCGGCCACTTCCTCCGGCGAGTACTCGGGAAACGCGGCGGCGATCTGCCGTTCGGTCACGCCCCGTCGGATGCCGAACGGCCGGTATGCAAGCGTCGCGATACTTGCGCCGATGCTGCTGGCGACCCGCCATGGCAACAGCCGCAAGCCGCCGACCATCCCACGCGTGCCGTAGTACTCGAGGCGGTGTGAGAGCGTCGGCGATTTTGTGGCAGGCGCCGCAGGCGGCGCGGTCACGGGTTGCGCGTCGGACATGCAGGAGAAGTAGCAGGGCGGGGCGGGAATGCCAAACGCCGCGCCGATCCGAAGATCGACGCGGCGTTTGTGCCATCGATGCGAGCGCGATGGCTCACAACCGGTGGTCAGCCAGCTTAGTTCGTGAGCATGATGAGCACGCGACGGTTCGTCGCGCGACCGTTGTCCGTGCTGTTCGGCGCAAGCGGATCGGACTCACCAGCCGTGCGGGCAGTGACCCGCGACTCGGCGACACCCTTGGACACGAGGTACGCCTTCGCCTGATCGGCGCGCTCCTGACCGAGGCGCGTGTTCGAGTTCTCGCTGCCGATGGCATCGGTGTTGCCCGTGACGGTGATCGTCCGCGCGGTGTTCGACGGCTGATTCAGCGCCTCGGCGATCTTGTCGAGGATGTTCTTCGCTTCCTGCGTGATGTCGCTCTTGTTGAA
>DASQZA010000231.1:0-7494 GCA_035638935.1 Gemmatimonas sp.
GGACGCACAGCTACGGTGCGCGTGCTGAGCGTCAGCGACATTCGCGCTGGATTTCCGGCACTCCGCCGGCGCGAGGGCGATCATGCCGTGGCCTACTTCGACGGGCCCGGTGGTACGCAGGTTCCCCAGGTCGTGGCCGACGCCATGTCGAATTACCTCCTGCACCACAACGCGAATACGCATTGGGCATACCCGACCAGCGTGGAAACCGATGCACTGCTCGCCGATGCGCGGCAGACGCTCGGTGACTTTCTCAACGCGAGCGCAGGCGAGATCTCGTTCGGCGCGAACATGACCACGATCCTGTTTCACATCGCGCGGGCGATCGGCCGCGGGCTGCAGCCCGGCGACGAGATCATTGTGACGGAACTCGATCACCATGCGAACATCGCGCCGTGGCAGGCGCTCGCACGCGAACGCGGTGCCGTGCTCAAGTGGCTACCGATCGATCTTCGCACGTATCGGCACGAGGAAGGCGCGCTCGCCCGGCTCCTGTCGCCACGCACCAGGGTCGTCGCAATCGGCGCCGCATCGAACATCGTGGGCACGATTTCGGATGTGGTGACGATGGTCGCCATGGCACGTGCGGCCGGTGCGATCACCGTCGTCGATGCCGTGCACTATGCACCGCACGCGCTCGTCGATACCGCGGCCATCGGTGCCGACTTTCTGCTGTGCAGCGCATACAAGTTCTACGGTCCGCACATCGGTGTTTGTCACGGACGTCACGAGGCGATCGCCGCGCTCGACCTTCCTCGTCTGGAGCCGGCGCCCGATTACGTCCCGGAATGTCTGGAAACCGGCACACAGAACCACGAGGCTATCGTCGGTGCTGCCGCCGCCATCGAGTTTCTGGCCTCGGTTGCACCGGATACATCGCTGCCTCGGCGCGACAGACTTCGCCTCGCGTTCGAAGAGTTGCATGACCGCGGTGACCGCTTGCTCGCATCCCTGTGGGATGGCCTGTCGGCGATCGATGGGGTGACGCTGTACGGTCCGCAGCCCGGAACGATGCGCACGCCGACCCTGTCGTTCACAGTACGCGGACACCGGTCGGAAGCCGTGGCACAAGCATTGGCCCCGCGTGGTGTCTACGTCTCGCACGGAGACTTCTACGCGTCCACGGTGGCACGCCGGCTCGGACTCGCGGAGGACGGCCTCGTGCGCGCGGGATGTTCCTGCTACAGCACCGCTGACGAGATCGCGCGCCTCGTGGACGGAGTGCGCCAGATCATGAAGGACCTTGCTTGAGACGCATCGTTGCTCTCGCGCTGCTCACTGCGTGCGCTGCTGTTGCGTGCGGGGGTGACCGTGATGCAGGCGATGCGCCTCCGGCTGTCGAATTCCTGCTGGCGGCTGGCGATTCGACGTACTGGGTCCGCGGCGGGCCGGAGGGCGTGCGGGTTCGGAGTGCGCCCATTCTGCTCACGAACGTCGACGGACAGTTCTACGAGGTGTATATCACCGGAAGCGAGGAAGAGTACGACGACGCGAGTTTCGCCACGGCGCGGGTATGGTCGCGACGCGTGCTCGGCACCGATTCGGTGCTGCTGTTCCATGACAGCACAGTGCTGCAACAGGCTGCGCGATGGAAGCGGCGACATCCAGGCGAGCCGCAGCTCGATCCCGAGACCGACGATCTATCCGAGAATCCGCGTACGATGGTGTCGGAGGACATCGAGATCGTGGATGTGCACGGACCGTGGCTGGCTATTACACACGTGCTCGACGTCGACACGGAAACGGGAGACGATCACCAGCATCGTGGCTACCAGCGAGTCGTGCATGTGCGGACGGGCAAGGTCGCGGCACTCGACGACCTGATCGGAATCGCCGAGGCGCGCCGCATCATCGCTCGCGCCCAATCCTCGTTTGCGGGCATCGTCGACTCGATCCGTGTGGTGGAGGACGAGCGCGCCGAGCTGGCGCGTGAATCGCTCGATTCCTTCCGGTTCGACTCGACGAGTTTTGCCATCACCAGCATGGACGGTGCGCCAGCAATTGCGTTCATGGTGCCGGGCAGTGGTACCGACGGCGAACCGATTGCGATGCATTTGCCACCGATTGCGGTCTTGCCACCGGCGTGGTGGAGCGGGGTACGCAGCGCCCTACCGGAATTCGAATCGGATTCCAGCGAACGGCGCTGGGAACGGAACGGCTATCGCGTGCTCGCGCGACCGTCGGCCGACGGAGAGTCGCTGGCGCTCGTGCTCCAGGTAAAGCGATCGGCGCGTGACAGCGTGGAGTGGCCGGTGACCACCGTACCGGCGCCCGCGTATCAGCTGCTTTCGCTCGATTCGCCCGCGACCAGTGCAGCAACCCGTTCCGCGCTCGCGCGCGCGTTCGACCGCTCGAAAGCACTCGATGGGCTCGTGCAGCAGGCGGCCTACGTCAGACCTTCGAAGGGAAGGGCGGTTCGCGGAGCGGTGCACCGCCGGTGAGTGTCGGCGCTGACGAGCCGGACGTCTTCGCCGCGCTCCGCATCACGAACTTCCGGCGATACATCCTCGCGCTCTTCACGCTGACGCTCGGGGTTCAGATCCAGGGCACGATCGTGGGCTGGCAGATCTACGATCTCACCCGCGATCCGTTGGCGCTAGGGCTTGTCGGGCTTGCCGAGGCGCTGCCGGCAATCAGCATGTCGCTGTTCGCCGGTCATGTGGCCGACTCGCACGACCGCCGTCGTATCACCCTGTGCGCGCTCGCCGTGCTGGTGCTCTGCTCAGTCGCGCTGTTGACCCTCGCCGGCCCGTCGCCATTGGGAGCCACGTTGGCGTCGCCAGCGCGCGTGCACGCCATCTACGCCGTGATCGTCGCCAGCGGAGTGGCGCGCTCGTTCCTGCAGCCCGCGCGGCAGGCGCTGAGCGCCGAGCTGGTGCCACGATCGCTCTTCGGCAATGCCGTGACATGGCGGAGCGGCAGCTGGCAGCTGGCGGCCGTGCTGGGACCCGCCCTCGGCGGCGTTCTGTACGCGATTGGTGGCTCCGTGCTCGGGTATGCGGTCGACGTGGGGCTGATGGTCGTCGCCACACTCGTGATGTTGCTCGTGCGCCATCGCTCACCGGTGCGCGACCGTACATCCCGTGAACCGATCGGCCAGTCGCTCACCAGTGGACTTCGCTTCGTGTTCCGTGAGCCGGTACTGCTGGGCGCACTCACACTCGATCTGTTCTCGGTGCTGTTCGGTGGTGCGACCGCGCTCCTGCCGGTATTCGCCGCCGAGATCCTCCTCGTCGGCCCGACCGGTCTCGGCATACTGCGCGCGGCGCCCGCCGTCGGTGCAGTCATCACGAGCGTCGCGCTTGCGCGCTGGGGCCCGTTTCGGCGCGCGGGGCCAGCGTTGCTGGTGACGGTGGCCGGCTTCGGCGCGTGCATGATCGGGTTCGGGCTCAGCCGAAGCTTCGCGTTGTCCGTCGCACTGCTCGCGGCGAGCGGTGCATTCGACATGGTGAGCGTCGTGATCCGAAGCCTGATGCTCCAGATCCGCACACCCGAAGCGATGCTCGGCCGAGTCTCGTCGGTCAATCAGATCTTCATCGGCTCATCGAACGAAATCGGCGCATTCGAGAGTGGCGTGGCGGCTCGCGCTTTCGGCACAGCACAGAGCGTGGTGTTGGGCGGGATCGCCACGCTGCTCGTCGTCGGCGCAGTGGCGTGGCGCATGCCCATGCTGCGCCGCCTACGGGAAATCAAGGCGTGACAGCGCTCGCCGTGATCTCTTCCTCGGTGAGCGGAAGCACGATCTCCATCCCGTCGCGCGCAACGACGGTATCGGCGAACACCTGCTTCGCTTCGCGATCGAGTTCGGCGGCATTGTGCGAGTAACGCGCGGAGATGTGCGTGAGTACGAGCCGGCGCGCACCGGCGCGCTGTGCGACGCCCGCAGCCTCTCGTGCCGTGCTGTGTCCCGTCTCGACGGCGCGCGCCGCTTCATCGTCGGCGAACGTGGCCTCGTGAATCAGCAAGTCGGCATCGTGTGAATGGTGCACGGTCGCGTCGCATGGACGCGTATCCCCCGACACGACGATGCGTCGTCCTCGACGCCGTTCGCCGACCAGCGTCGACGGCGCAACGACACGCCCGTCGTCGAGCGTCACGCTTTCGCCACGGTGGATGCGCCCCCAGAGCGGTCCCTCCGGAATTCCGAGTGCGCGCGCCAGTTCCGGGTCGAAGCGGCCACGCCGCTCCTCCTCGACGAAGGCGTAGCCAAGGGAGGCGCCCCCCCGGTGGTCGACCGGAAAGGTGTCGATGCGGTACTCGCCCCGCTTCACCGAGGTATTCGCTTCCAGCTCCGTGATCGTCACGGGGAACGTGGTGCGGTCCGCACCCAGGCTGATGCACTGGCGCAACGTTCTGGCGGCCCCAACCGGAGCCCAGAGGTGTAATCCCTCTGTCCGACCGCCCATCTGGAGTGTATTGATAAGCCCGGTAAGGCCGAGGATGTGGTCGGAATGGGCGTGCGTGAAGAAGAGGTCGCCAAAGGCAAACGAGATCCCGTAGCGCATCATCTGGCGTTGGGTTCCCTCACCACAGTCCACCAACATGGTCTCGCCTTCTCGAATGACGGCGAGCGAGCTGACACCACGTTCGACCGTCGGTCGCGATGCGGAAGTCCCAAGAAAACGCACGAGGAGCGGCATCGCGGAGAATATAGGCGGCGAGCGTCTCTGGAACGGCCCCGCCTTTGCGTTGACCTCGCCGTGCAAGGCCGGCTCACTGCCGAGTCTTTGGAGGATTGCCAGTTACCGGCAAGCGGCCCGAGGCTTGCAGAGTTTACCAGCATTGTGACGCCGCGTGATGAGGGATGGCTACGGCAGCCACCGTCTGTTCCTCACCAACGCACTCGATCAGTTACTTCCGGAAGGCCGGGGGGCGTATGACCGGAAAGAGCCGACGCGGTTTCGCGTCGATGGATCCCGCACGGCAGCGGGAGATCGCCAGCAAGGGTGGACGTGCTGCCCACGAAAAGGGTACCGCACACGAGTGGTCGTCGGACGAGGCGCGCGAAGCGGGACGCAAGGGTGGCGTCACCGTGAGCCGTGACCGAGCCCACATGGCAGCCATCGGACGTGAAGGAGGCGAGTCACGGAGCGCGGCAGCACGCCAAGCCCGCCAGGCCCGCGTTTCTGAGCGTGAAGTTCCGGTCTCGGTGTCCCGTGAAGGGATGGCAGATGGCCGTTCGTCGGGTCGTTCCAACGATCGCAGCCGCTCCGATTCGCGTTTCGCGGATTCGGGACGGGACGACGCCAATCAGCAGCGCTGAGTCGACGTCAGTAGCAGGGCAGTAGGTCGAATCCCCGACGCGTAACTCGTGTCGGGGATTCGTTGTCTTCAGGACACCCGGTAGCGTTCGAGCAGCGCGGCGTGCCTTGCGCCGTCGATGTTTCGACCGCTCAGGATGGCCACCAACGGACCTTCCGGCGCGTCGATCAAGCCATGCCGTAGTGCCGCCACGGTCACGGCGCCGGCGCCCTCTACGACGAAGCCGTCGGCCCGCGCGATCCACGCGATCGTCTCCCCGAGCTGCTCCTCGGACACGAGCACCACGCTGTCGGCGCACTGCTGGCCGATGTGGAGCGCATCGTCGTCGATCTGGCCAGCCAGACCATCGGCCAGAGTAGGCGTGACCGCTCTGTACACGACGTGCCCCGCCGACAGGCTCCGCGCCATTGCGGACGTTTCCACGCTCTGTACGCCGATCACTCGTACGCCCGGCGCCATGGTGCGGAGCACGAGCCCCATGCCCCCGAGCAGACCGCCGCCGCCGGTGCAGATCACCACCGTGCGTACGTCCGGACACTGCGCCAGCGTCTCGAGCGCCACGGTGCCCTGACCGGCGAGCAGGTCGAGACCAAGACACGGGTTGATGAACCGCACGCCCTCGCGCGCCGCGTGCGCCTTCGCCTGCACCATTGCCGCGTCGTAGTCCGGCGCGTCGTCGTTCACGGTGGCGCCCAAAGCGCGAATCCCGTCCTTTTTTACCTGCGGAGCGGTACTCGGCACGTAGAGATAGGCCGGTGCACCGAATGCCTTCGCCGCATGTGCGACACCCAGCGCATGGTTGCCAGCACTCGATGCGACGACGCCGCGCGCGCGTTCCTCCGCGGTCATCGATGCGAGCACGTTGTACGCACCACGAATCTTGAACGATCCAGTGGGATTTTCGAACTCGCACTTGTATCGGACGTCGATACCAAGTGCGTTGGAGAGCGCTTCTGCACGAATCAGACGGCTCCATGGCATCACGGAGCGCAAGCGTTCGGCGGCAGTGTGCACCGCAGCGATTGCAGGGAGAACGTTCGGATCAGGCGAAAAGTGGTGCATGCAGGGAGTCAGCGTGGACGAAAAGTTCGCGTGCGAAACAAGACTGCTGCACTTCACTGATGATTTTTTGTCGTGAGTTCGTGCATCGAAGCCTGCTTGCCGTGATTTGCCATGTAGGATTTAACGTCAAATTTGTACTTCGCTCGTGACGTGACCATGGGACGTATCCCGCCCCACACAGGCTTGTTTCCCCATGGGCGATCCCACAGTCCGAGACACCACATGATGCCGCCGACACTATTCGGATCTCGCCCATCGAGTGCCCACTTGTCGTTCAGGTAGAACAACGTCCGTCGTGCCGTCTCGTAGTCCGGTGTCCAGAGCAGGACCGTCTTCCCCCAGATCATGCGCGGGTAGTTGTGAATCACGCCGGTCTTGAGGAGCTGACGCTGCGACGTGTTCCAGAGGCTGTCGCCCGTCTCGCCACGTTCGAGCGCCGGGAGATCGTACAGCTGCGGGCGCGGATCGTCGAGGTGTGCGGCCATCGTTCGCTGTATCCAGTCGGGAAGGGATTCGATGCGGTCGAACTCCCGGGTGCGGACACACCAGTTGAACGAAAGCTCGCGCCAGGTCGTGACCTGCTGTACGAAGGCATCGAGGTGTTCGGGCCCCACGCCGGCGGCGCGCGCGGCGCGCACCACTACCGCAGACGACAGCTGGCCGTAGTGCAGGTACGGCGAGAGTCGGCTCGTGCCGTCGTCGTCGCCGGCCTCGTTGCGCCGGTTCGCGTAGTCGGGAAGCACCGAACTCGTGAAGTGCAGCAATCGCGACTCTGCCGCCTCCGAACCGCCGGGCAACGCCACCGGCGGGACATCGTGATCGATCTCGCACTCCGCAACCGCCGCTGCGATATCCGCGTCGTTCATGCGCGCGAGCGGGAGTGGCGACACGCCAAGTGTGTCGAGGATCGACGCGCGCAGCGCTGACGTAACGGGTACATGGGGTGTACCCTCTTCGACGGGTTCGATGGAGTGATCGAGCAACTTCGCGAGCTTGGGGCGAATCGTGCGCGCCGCGAACTCCGCCTTTGCAAACGCGCCGCTCGGGACGGTGCACACCGAGTCGACCGCCAGCATGCGGCAGGAAACGCGCGCCGCGAACCGCTCGCTGCGCTCGCGAATACCGGCGGTCGGAAACAGGTCGGTGATGATCACGTATGCGCGCGCCGCG
>DASQZA010000232.1:0-6581 GCA_035638935.1 Gemmatimonas sp.
CGACACGTGCGTGTTCTCGTGATCGCGGATCCGGGTGAAGATCGGGAGGTCCGCTGCGGGGATGAGCCCCACACCGACGACGGCACGCGTGTAGAACTCGGCCTCGAGATGCTCGAGCAGCAGTGCGAACTGGAGCACGTCGAGCACCGCAGCCGGAGTCTGTGCATATGCATCCTTGGCCAGTGCGCCGAGCGCAATCGGAATAGAGCCGAGCGCCAAAAGTGCTGCGATCTTGCTGTCGACGCTCGCGCCCTGTGCGATCTCCGACGCGCGTGTATCGAGCGTCTCCAAAATTTCCGGATCGATGCTGCCGATCATCGTATCTGTCGTCATGTTCACGTTCCTCAGCCTGTGGTGTTGTTGGTGCCCGGACCAGCCGAAAACCCGGCAGGCGTATTGGCGAACGTGAGCTTGTCGACCACGAAGCCCTGAGCGGCAACACGCACCGTCTCTGGACGCCTTACGTCGTCGAACGCGTTCGGTGCGAAGTCGACGGACTTCGGAGAAATCAGGTCGCGGATGACGGCGGCGTGGCGCGCCTCGACGGAGACGATCTTTCCAGCGAGCGTCAGGTTCCCCGGAACCGTGAGATACTGACCAGCGCCGTTATAGGCGGCGACACCCAGATCCTCGAAATCACGCGCTGCATTGAGCACCGCGGTACGGTTGGAGAAATTGAGGTTGCCGTACGTCGGTGTGAGAGAGAAACCATTCGTCGTGCCGAGGGCAGCCTTGAACAGCTCACGGTGCAGCACTTCGTGATTCTTGATGTCCGTCAGGATCGTCTGCTCGGCGGCATTGAACGCACTCGAGCCGGCAAATCCGGCGACGACCTTTGTATAAAAGTCGGCTTCGAGCTGCTCCAAGGCGTACGCGAACTGCAGCACGCCGACGTCACCGGGCTTTGCAAAGTCGATCGTAACCGCGTTGCCGGTGTTCGGGCCGCCGGGGCCCGTGATGCCACCATCTGGATCATCATCGCTACAGGCAATGGCCGAAGGAAGCAGCACAATAGCGCCTCCCATGGCCATCATTTTGAGGACATCGCGCCGGGTGCGCGCGGTTCCAAGCATCCCGGCATCGGGGATGGTGAGCCGTGGTCGTTCGGACATGCAACCTCCGAGAGAGTTCAATCGCGCAGCATGCGCAGGTCGTCACGGGCTACGTTGCAAAACCCGATCCGGATCTCTAATTCGGCTTCATGTCGTGAAGTTCCTCGAGACAACTGCACCACCGGCCCGCATGCTCATCCGTTGACATCTGAATTTCTAAGCACTTGGACCGCTAGTCTACTCGTGTATCAAGCCGCCGCGTCGCTTCCCGCCTCTATATCGTCCAGCAGCTGCTGCCGCTGCAACAAGCGCGCGTAGCGCCCCTGAGCCGCAATCAGCGCATCATGCGTCCCCTGCTCGACGATGCTGCCATTGTCGAGCACGATGATGAGGTCCGCGTCGCGCACGGTGCTGATGCGATGAGAGGCGATGAGTGCGGTCCGTCCCGCCAGCGCGCCTCGAAGACCGGCCAGGATCGCGGCCTCGGTATGTGTGTCGACCGCAGACAGCGCGTCGTCGAGCATGACGATCCGAGGGCGCCGGGCCAGCGCGCGTGCGAGTGCGGTGCGCTGCTTCTGGCCGCCCGACAAGTTGATGCCGCGTTCGCCGAGTCGCGTGTCGAAGCCATCGGGCAGGGACGCGACGGTGTCCGAGAGCTGCGCGATATCCGCTGCGTCCGTCACTGCGTCCGTCACTTCGTCCGCTCGCGACCGATCGTCGGATAATCCGTACGAGACGTTCTCACCGACCGTCTCGCTGAACAGCAGCGACTCCTGCGGTACGTACCCGATCTCGCGACGCAGGGTGTCGAGCGGCACGTCGCGGATCAGGACGCCGTCGATGAGGATCTCACCCTCCTGCGGGTCGAACAAGCGAGGGATGAGATCCATCAGCGCGCTCTTGCCGGAGCCGGTCGCACCGACGACCGCGAGCGTTCCACCAGCCGGCACGGTGAACGAGACATCGTGCAGGATCCAACGCCGCTCTGCGGCGCCGTTCTCCATCGATCCGTCAGTCGATCCGTCAGTGCTCGCATACTGCGCGTCGAGTGCGGCGCCATCGATGTTCGTGCTCAGCGCCGCCGGGTAGCGGAACGAGACGTTGCGAAACTCGATCGTCCGGCCGATGGCCCCGTCGGGAAGCTGCGCGGTGCCGGTGTCCTGCACGGCGAGCGGAACGCCGTCGAGCAGCTCGAGCACGCGGGACATCGACGCTGCGCCTCGCTGAAAGAGGTTCGTCGTCCAGCCCAGTGCAATCATCGGCCACGTCAGCAGCGCGAGGTAGATGCCGAACGCGACGTACCCTCCCACCGTGATCCGTCCCTCGATGAGCTGGCGGCCGCCGACGGCGATAGTGATTGCACCTCCGAGTCCGGCAAGGAGCGCAAAGCCCGGGTTCATCAGGCCATTCAACTTGGCGAGACGCATGTTCGCCTCGAGGTACGTGTTGCCCAGGGCGTCGAAGCGCGCCGACTCCGCCGCTTCCTGCTGGTAGGCCCGGACCACGCGAACGCCGGCGATGTTTTCCTGGGCGCGGGTGGAGAGCCCGCTGAATTGTGATTGCACGGCTTCGAACCGCTCATGCACCTGCCGGCCAAGCCGGATCATGAGCACAGGCAGACCGAGCATGGGCAGCAATGCGGCGGCAGTCAGCGAGGGACTGATGCGAATCATCATGATCGTGGCGAAGAGCGCACCCGCCAGCGTATTGACCAGATACATTACCGCCGGGCCCGCTGCCAGCCGCACGGCGCCGAGGTCATTCGTCATCCGGGCCATGAGATCCCCAGTTCGCCAGCGGACGTACCAGGAGGGATCCAGCGTCACCAGCCGGGCAAAGAGGTCACGGCGGAGATCGGTCTCGATATTGCGACTGATTCCGTTCAGCAGCTGCCTCATCAGGAACCGAAGAGCGCCGCTGGCCAAGGCAGTGACCAGCATCACAGCCGCAATCCGAAGCAGGGGGCCAAGTGTGGCGCCCGCGCGCATGGCGTCGATGCCCTGGCGGAGCAGTGACGGGATGACGCTCGCAAGTGCGGCGGCGATCACCACGGCGCTCAGTCCGACCGCAACCTGCTGGCGGTACGGGTGGTAGTAAGGGAGCAGGCGTCGCAGTGCCTGACGCGCTGGTAACGCCATTCGATCTTTTGCCGTCGTTGTCGTGTGCCGATGGATAAGCCGTTGGTGGAGCAGTCGGAGCAGTCGAAGCAGTAATCAGCACAGCAGCCGGTGTATGTGCATACAGGTATGTCACAGGTGCACGGCGAAGTTCGTCATGCACGGTGTGGCGGTTTCACAAGCAGCAACCAACAGGAGAGGCTATGTCAGAATATATCCGTCGGTCAACAACGCTTTCAGTACTCGGTGCCGCGATGTTCGCACTTGCCGCATGTGGCGGCGGCGACAAGAACGAGAACCTTGCCGCAGACAGCGCACTCGGCCGCGATCTCGCGATGGCGAGTGACAGCACCACCGCGCAGCCGCAGCTGCAGGATGTGCCGGCGCCCGCGCCGGAACCGGCTCCGGTAGCAAGCACGCCGGCACCGCGTCCGGCATCGGCACGCCCGACGCCGCGTCCAACCCCGCGTCCGAGGACGCCGGCGCCAGCGAAGACGCCAGCACCTGCTCCAACGCCAGCAGCCCCGGTAACGGGCACAGTATCGGCCGGCACGGGCATGACGTTCGCGTCGAACAGCAAGGTGTGCAGCAACACGCAGCCGGTCGGCGAGAAGTTCACGGCGTCGCTGTCGCAGACGGTCAGCGCCACGAACGGCATCGACATTCCCGAAGGTGCGACGGGCACGTTCGAAGTGACGGAAGCAAGGACGGCAGGCAATTCCAACGGCACGACGTCGCTGGGCGTGCGCCTGGTCTCGGTGACGTTCGGTGGCCGTACGTATCCGGTCGAGTCGAGCACGCAGTCGGTGGCCACGACGCGCGTTCGCAGCGCCTCGCGGGGTGACGATGCGAAGAAGGTTGCCGGTGGTGCAATCATCGGTGCAATCGCAGGCCAGGTGATCGGCAAGAACACGAAGGGCACGGTGATCGGCGCGGCGGCCGGTGCTGCGGCCGGTACGGCGGCGGCAGCAGCCACGGGTAACTACGACACCTGCTTGAACAGCGGTGGTACGGTGTCGGTACGTCTCGACGGCCCGATCACGGTGCGCGCAGCGGCAACGCCGGGCAGCGGCAACTAAGCTTGCGAGTTGGTGAGGGAAACGAAAAAGCCCCGCGAGAAATCGCGGGGCTTTTTCGTTAGTCGAATGCCACTCTGGCGTCTGACGTCTCGCGCCTGGCGTCCGAGCGAACCGCGTCCAAGCCCATTCAATATCCTCTCGCTCCGCCAGAAGCACGCGGCTCGTGCACTCCTTCCCATCCTCCGCGCACCCGCATGATCGCGTTGATATTGACCAATGACCGCAGCCTTCTCATCGCGTGACCCATCGCGCGCAATGAATCCAGCTGCGCCGGGGCAATACCGCCTTCCTCATACGTGAGCGAATCCGGCAGCGCCTGGTGATGCACCCGCGGTGCGCGCATCGCGTCCATCAGCGACATGCGATTTGCGAGCACGTTCAGAATCACCTGGCTCGTGCCGGTAATGATCGTCGGGCCGCCCGCGGCGCCCACCACCAGCAGCACGTTGCGATTGCCATCGAGCACGATCGTCGGTGACATCGCGCTCAGCATGCGCTTGCCGGGCTGGATCGCATTCTGTTCGCCTTGCACCAGGCCATACATGTTCGGCATGCCGGGCTGCGCGGCGAAATCGTCCATCTCGTCGTTCAGCATGAAGCCGGCGCCGCGCACCCAAACGCCCGATCCCCAGGAATTGTTGAGGGTCGTCGTGGTCGCCACCGCATTGCCCTTGCTGTCCACGACGGAGTAGTGCGTGGTGTTCGTCGGCTCGCGGAACGCCTGCTGCATGCGCGGCTCGAGTTCCGCGGTCGGGGTCGCGCGACGGTCGTCGATCGTGGCGCGCACGGCCTTCGCATACGCGGTGCTCGTGAGCTGCTGTACCGGCACGTTCATGAATGCGGGATCGCCGAGCCGGGCGTTACGATCGATGAAGGCGCGCTGGTAGGCACTGCCGACTGCGTGGAACCACCCGGTGCTGCCGAAGCCCGGCAGTGCCGGATACTGATCGAGCACGTTCAGCGCTTCCGCCATCGTGACACCACCGGACGACGACGGCGGCATCGACAGCAGCGTATAACCCTTGAACGTCGTGTTGATCGGCGCCCGCGCGACCGGCTTGTACGCGGCCAGGTCGGCCCTCGAGATGATGCCACCACCGCGTCCCATCTCCGCCACGAGTGAATCGGCGATCCATCCCTCGTAGAAGGCCTTGGCACCGCCGTTGGCGATGGCCTCGAGCGTGCGAGCGAGATCGGGCTGCACGAGCCGCGCTCCCGCCTTGATGGCCTCGCCATTCGGGAAGTATGGTGTCGGTGCGAGGCTGTACTTCGTCACCATCGAGCGTGCGCGGCCGATCGAACCTGCAAGGCCCGTGTCGACGATGAACCCTTCGCGCGCGAGCCGGATCGCCGGCTGCAGCACGCGCGAGAGCGACATGGTGCCGTATTTCGCGAGCGCCTCCGACATGCCTGCCACCGATCCCGGTACGCCGGATGCGAGATGCCCGTAGACACTCTTGTCGGTGAGCTTGCCGCTCGCATCGAGGTACATGTCACGCGTCGCTTTCAGGGGAGCCACTTCGCGGTAGTCCATGGCGACCGTGCGACCGTCCGCCATGCGGATCACCATGTAGCCACCTCCACCGATGTTGCCCGCGACGGGCCACGTGACCGTGAGGGCAAAGCCGAGTGCGACGGCTGCGTCGACTGCATTGCCACCCGCCCGCATGATCTCGGCGGCCGCAATGCTCGCCACGTCGCTGTTGCTGACTGCCATTGCCTGGGGCGCAAACGTGGCCTGTGCGCCGGCCTGGAAGCGCCACCCTTCGGGGAAGCGCACCGCGACTCGCTCGGGAATCGCGGGCGCATTCGCTGCTGCGCCGGAAATCGATGCGCCGACGGCGGTACCGGTCGACGTCGAAGTCGATGTCGACGAGAGGGAGCAGCCAAGTGAGGAGATCAGGGCAGTCGACGCAAGCAATGCCACGAACACGGAACCAGTGCGCGGCAGTGATTGGAACAGGTCAGTCACATGGGTCATCGGAGGGGGAGTTGGTGCGATCGCGGAATCGTTTGTCACTAGAACGCGTAACGCAACGCGGCGCGCGTCGTTCGGATACGCCACGAGCGGCCGGCACCGTCCGGCAGATCCGCCTTGCTGTGAAAGCCGATGCCGAAATCCTGCACCACGGTGATCACGAACCCAGGCTTGAGCGTGTACCCGAAGCCGGCGCCGAGTGTACCGCTCAGATCCATGCCGCCAGACGGTTTTCCGATGGCCGTCGCGTCGGAGCGTGTGCGCATGTTGCGGAACGACGTCAGGCCGCCGTTGCCTTCGAAAAATGTGTGGAATCCGGGCCCACCGCCGGAGCGGAACTGCAGCATCGCCGA
This sequence comes from Gemmatimonas sp., assembly GCA_035638935.1. Taxonomy (GTDB): domain Bacteria; phylum Gemmatimonadota; class Gemmatimonadetes; order Gemmatimonadales; family Gemmatimonadaceae; genus Gemmatimonas. The sequence goes on from DASQZA010000232.1 coordinate 6,580, forward strand.
CC
>DASQZA010000233.1:0-2563 GCA_035638935.1 Gemmatimonas sp.
TGCCCCCCGAAAACGAATGTGATACTCGGCGACGCGCGACTGACCCTCGCAAGCCAGCCTGCCGCGGCGTACGACATGCTGGTGCTCGATGCATTCAGCTCAGACGCGATCCCTGTGCATCTGCTCACCAGGGAAGCCTTCGCGCTGTACGATCGGGTACTTGCCCAGCGTGGGGTGCTCGCCGTACACGTCAGCAACCGGCACCTGGATCTGGAGCCGATCGTTGCCTCGTTGGCAAGCAACGCCGGTCATGTGGCGCGCGTGCGTGGGGACACGGTCTTGCCCACCGGTACACTGTCGACCGGTCGAACTGCGGCCATCTGGATCCTGGTCGCGCGCGCCGAGGAAGACTTGGGCACGATCACGATCAATGCGCGCTGGACGGGCCTGCGGGCCGGGGGCGAGCTCTGGACCGACGATTTCTCGAACGTACTGCGCGTGCTGAGGTGAGCGACCCCCACAGTCCATCTCTTACCGCTTAGATTTCCCGTATGCCTTCCGCCCCCATTCCAATGATCCGCAAGGACAAGCAGCTCATCGTCGTCGGTGATCGCGTGCTCGTGAAAGTCGGTGACGGTGAACAGCGTACCAATGTCGGGCTGTACCTCCCGCCCACTGCCGTCGACAGTCAGGCCGTGCAGGGTGGCGACATCGTATCGACCGGACCAGGGCTCGCATTACCCGACATGGGGAGCGATCCCGGTGAAGAGTCGTGGCGCGTGAGCAGCGGTAGCCGGGAAGCGAAGTACGTCCCGATGCAGGCAAGGGTAGGCGACTACGCGCTGTTTTTTCGGAAGGCGGCGGTGGAAATCACATTCGAGAACGAGCAGTACCTGGTCGTCCCACAATCTGCGATTCTCGCGCTCGTGCGCGGTCGCGAAGACGATGACGACCTTCCGGACTACTAAAGGAGCAATACACATGTATCCAGAGCAGATCGTCGCCCCGATGCGACAGGAACTCACCCGGCTCGGCGTCGAAGAGCTGCGCACGGCCGAAGCGGTCGATGCGAAGTTGCAGGACCACAAGGGCACGGCGCTCGTCGTCGTGAACAGCGTGTGCGGTTGCGCGGCACGCAACGCGCGTCCGGCCATCGCCACCGCGCTGTCGAACGGCACCAAGCCCGACGCGTCGTACACGGTGTTCGCCGGCCAGGATACTGCGGCGACGCAGCGTGCACGTGAGTACTTCACCGGCTACGCGCCAAGCTCGCCGAGCATCGCGTTGATCAAGGACGGCGACGTGGTGTTCATGCTGGAGCGCTATCGCATCGAGGGTCGCACGGCGGACCAGATCGCGGCGGATCTGAAGAGCGCGTTTGACCAATACTGCGGCACGGTCAGCGCCACGGTTTAGTACCAGACGGCGCGAGCAGTCGTGCTTGCCTTGCGGAGGGACCAGTCGGTCGTAGCATAAGCTCGACCGCTGGTTCACTCCCCAAGCTCTGAGGTCCTGCTCATGCCGGTCATCTCCTCTCCCGCCCTCGGCTCGCCGATCTGGTTCGACGTGATGTCGTCCGATCCCGAGGCTGCGCGCAAATTCTATTCTGCGCTATTCGGTTGGACGTTCGAAGTCGGTGGCCCGGACACGAACTTCTACGCAATGGGTCGCAAGGGCGGCAGCAATGTGGCGGGCATGGGTCCGATGCCGCCGGGTGCGCCGATGCCCTCTGCCTGGAATGTGTACTTCGGAGTGGCAAGCGCCGACGAGACGGCGAAGCGCGTCACGGACGCGGGCGGGCAGGTGATGATGGCACCGATGGACGTGATGGAGTTCGGACGCATGGCAATGTGCGCCGACCCGACGGGCGCGATGTTCGGGCTCTGGCAACCCGGCACGCACACGGGGTCTCAGCTCAACAACGAACATGGCGCGATGGCCTGGAGCGAGGTGAACACCCGCGACATCGACCGCGCCACGTCGTTCTACGGCAACGTCTTCGACCTCGGCGCCAGCCCGATGGAGGGCTCGCCTTCGCCGTACAACATGCTGATGCAGAACGGTGAACCGGTCGCCGGCGCCATGCAGATGACACCGGAGTGGGGCGAAATGCCGCCGCACTGGATGCCGTACTTTGCAGTCGACAGCATCGACTCCGCCGTGAAAACCGTCGCCGACAACGGCGGCACGGTGGCACACGGCCCATTCGACACACCGTACGGCCGCATGGCAGTCATCATCGACCCTCAGGGCGCCGCGGTGTCGATCATCCAGCTGTCGCAGCAGGCTTCGTAAACAGCGAACGGCAACCGCGGTTCACGCGGAGTTCGCGGAGGGGCGGAGGTTCGCGGAGAACTGCTTAACAGCAACCGCGGTTCACGCGGAGGCCGCGGAGGACCGCGGAGATACGCGGAGGCTCGATCCCGTCAAATCCGTGAAGCGACTTTTTAGAAATGGTTGCTCCGTGGCATGCGACGAACCCCACCATTCAAAAAGAGGCTCTTCCGGGAATTTCGGGATGATGGGGTGACAGCGCGACGGTGACGGCGCATCGTGGAGGCATCGACGGGAGGATATGTGCGATGCCAGAGCCGGTGCCGAGTGACTTGCTGGGGCTGTTGCA
>DASQZA010000234.1:0-12870 GCA_035638935.1 Gemmatimonas sp.
GGTCTAGAAGCCACCTGCACATACGACAGCGGCGCACTGGAATCTCCAGTGCGCCGCTCTGTCGTTTGAAAAGGCTACTTCTTTCCGATCGTGCGGTCGAAGAACGCCCACACGCGTGTCCACGAGTCGATCTGCTCCGGTGAATCCTCCAGCTCGAGCGTCTGTCGGTTCACGCGACGGCTGAACGTGTGGCCGACGCTCGCTGGTCCCGGCGTCGGATTGACGTAGATCTTGGTCTCGGCGAGACCGGGCTTGCGCGCCACCAGCGCGTCGACGAGCGGGCGCGCCTCCTCGAAGTTCACGTCCTCGTCGTTCGTGGCGACGTGCACGAGCAGCGGCAGCTTGAGACTGTCCACATGGTAATACGGCGACCGGCGCACGTACTCGGCGCGCTGCTCGAAGGGCAATCCCTGCAGCCGCGACTGGGTCGAGAAGCTGCGCTGGTAGCTCGGCCCCTTGAACGAGAGACGGAAAAGCAGGTTGGTGACCGGCACGATCGCGGCACCGGCCTTGAACGGCGTCCCGTTCCCTTCGCGCGTCAGGAGCAGCGCCGTGATGAACCCGCCGTGGCTCCAGCCCATCACGCCGATGCGCTCCGGATCCACCGACGGCAGACCTTTGAGCACGCTCACTGCGGACTCGACATCGTCCACTTCCCAGCCGCCATAGTCGATCTTGTTGTGGAACTCGGCGCCGTAGCCCGTGCTGCCCCGATAATCCGGCGTGATGATGACATAGCCGCGTTTCACCGCTTCCTTGATGAACGGCAGGTAGTTCTGGTCCATGTTGCCGTGCACACCCCCGTGTACCCAGACCATCGCGGCATGCGCGCGCGCACCGCGGGACTGCAGCGGTTCGAACAGGTACGCCGGGATCTCGAGGCCATCTGCGCTGCTCTTGTACGTCACCTTCGAGAACTTCAAGGTTCCAGCGCTGCGCGCCGCGAAGATGCTGTCGGTGCGCGCCTTCGCGGTCTTCTGCGCCGCGTAATCAGAGACCGGGTGATCCTCGTGCCGGTTGCTGACGTAGAGTGCCCTCGCGCGCGCCGAATCCATCTTGACCTGCTGGCGAGCTCGTGGCGCATCCTCTTGTGCAAAGGCCGAGGCGGCGGATAGTGGCAGGGCGACTGCGGCAAACGCAGCGGCATGGAGGAAGCGGTGCATCGGGCGCATGGGCGGGGAGGGCAGTGGTGGGCCGGCAGGTGACGATGGGCCGGTGACCATGTTGAGCATATCAGTATGTCGCGTGACGTGATCCGGCCTCAAGGTCCGGGCACTAGACTTTGAGTCGAGATTCCCACCGGTACCGACCACTCCGCTCCACTCACATGCTCATGTCCGACTCCCGCCGCCAGTTATCCCGCCTTCCATGGCTCGCACTGGCGTCCGTGCTCCTGGCACTGGCGCTGCCCGTGGCCGCCGGCGCGCAGAATGCTGCGCTTCCGCATGACTCCGTACTCGTCCGGCCCCTCACGTTCCGCAACATCGGACCGGCGTCCATGAGCGGGCGCATCGTCGACCTGAGTGTGGTCGAAGCACCGCGCGCAGTGCGCGGGGGGCGGCTGGGCACGGTGATTTACGCGGCGGTCGCGACGGGCGGTGTGTGGAAGTCGACGAACGCCGGGATGACCTGGACTCCGATGTCCGATTCCATTCGCATCGGATCGATCGGTGCGGTGGCGGCGGCGCCAGGCAATGGCGACATCGTGTGGCTCGGCACTGGCGAGCCGAACAACATGCGCAGCTCGTCATGGGGCGCCGGTGTGTTCAAGAGCACCGACGGAGGGCGTACATGGTCGAAGCCCATGTTGCCGAAAACGCAGCACATCGGCCGCATCGTGATCGACCCGCGCAACCCCGACGTCGTGTATGTCGCGGCCCTCGGTCCGCTCTGGGCCGCTGGCGGGGATCGTGGGCTGTTCAAGACGACCGATGGCGGCGTGACGTGGACCAACACGAAGAACATCTCCGCACAGACCGGTTTCACGGAGCTGGTGATGGATCCGTCGAACGCGGATGTGCTGTACGCGGCATCGCTGCAGCGGGAACGTCGTGAGTATGGCTTCCGGCCGGGAGGCTCCGAGAGCGCGATCTGGAAGAGCGTCGACGCGGGTGGGTCGTGGACCAAACTCGGTGGCGGACTTCCCTCAGGCGAGATCGGCCGCATCGGCCTGGCCGTCTGCAAGTCGAAGCCATCGACGGTGTATGCGACGGTGCACGCGAAGGGTAGTGCCAACGGCTTCTACCGCAGCGACGACGCGGGAGCCACATGGCGCAACGTGAACGGCAGCAATGGCACGGCGTGGTACTACAGCCAGGTGCGCTGCGATCCGACGGACCCGGAGCACGTATACCGTCTCAACGCGAGCTCCCAGGAATCGACGGACGGGGGCAAGACGTGGCAGTCGTTCGCCGGCAATGGTGGCGTGCACAGCGACTCCCATGCGCTCTGGATCAACCCGGAGGCTCCCGAACACCTCATCCTTGGTAACGACGGCGGCATCGACATCTCGCACGACAAGGGTCGCACGTGGTACAACGTCGAGAACATCGTCGGCGCGCAGTTCTACTCGATTTCCGTCGATGACGCAAAGCCGTTCTACAATGTGTTCGGCGGCTTGCAGGACAACGCGACGTGGGGTGGACCGAATCGGACACGCAACAGTTTCGGCCCGTCCAACGCCGACTGGTACCGCATGGCCGGCGGCGACGGCTTCTACAACGTCCCCGATCCGACGGATCACAACATCGTCTACGCGGAAAGCCAGGGTGGCGTGATCGTGCGGTACGACACGCGCACCGGCCAGACGAAAAGCATCCGCCCCACCGCGAAGCCCGGGGAGACGTTCCGCTACAACTGGAGCGCGCCTATTCTGCCCTCGCGGCACACGCCGGGTGCGGTGTACTTCGCGGCGAATGTCGTGTTCAAGAGCCTCGACCGTGGTGACTCATGGCGGACGATCAGCCCGGATCTCACACGGAACATCAAGCGCAACGACCTGCCGTTGCGTGGATCGAAGCCGGATACCGGCGCGCTCGGCCTGCACGAGGGAACGCAGGAGTTCAGCAACATCACGACGCTCGCGGAGTCTCCGCTACGCGCCGGGCTCGTGGCGGCGGGCACCGACGACGGAAACATCCAGGTCACGCGTGACGATGGAAAGACGTGGACGAACACGACGAAGTTTCCGGGTGTGCCGGACACCACGTATGTGAGCCGCGTGATCTTCTCGCAACATGCGGAGGGCACGCTCTACGCAACGCTCGACGGGCATCGCAGCAACGACTTCCAGCCGTACGTCGTGAAGAGCACGGACTTCGGCCGGACGTGGACGTCCATCACGTCCGACTTGCCCGAGGGCGGATCGGTGCAGGTGATTCGCGAGCATCATCGCCAGCCGGGTCTACTGTTCGTCGGTACGGAGTATGGCGTGTTCGCGACCACCGACGGCGGCAAGGGCTGGATTCAGCTCAAGAGTGGCATTCCGGGCGTGCCGGTGCATGACCTGCACGTACAGACTACCTGGAACGATCTCGTGATCGGCACGCATGGACGCGGCATCTACATCATGGACGACATCGCGCCGCTCGAGCATCTCGCGGAGGCCAAGCAGGCGAAGGTGGCGTATCTCTTTCCGACGCGCGCGGAGATGAACTTCCCCATCAACAACAGCCGCATCTCCGGCATGGGTTCGACGGGCTTTGTCGGCCAGAATCCGGATTACGGTGTGCGCGTCGCGTACCTGGTGCACTCCATTCCCGCGGATGCGCGCGCGAAGCTTGAAATCCTGAACAGCAGTGGCGCTGTCGTGCGCGATCTGCCGGTGGTGCGGCAGCCGGGTCTTCACCGGCCGCTCTGGGATATGCGCATAGGACCACCGTTCACCGGCCCCGTCGACACATCGGCGGCTGGACGTGGCGGGCGTGGTGCTGGCGGTGGTGGACTCGGCGGCGGATTCGGTGGCGCGACGACGTTCCCGGCAATCGCCGGTGCGTACACGGCGCGGCTCACGATCACGCCATCGAGCGGTGCACCTACCGTGCTGTCGCAGAAGATCACCTTGCTTCGCGACCCGCAGCAGTCCCTGACGGATGCGCAACTTCGTATGCTCGATAGCGCACGTACGCGGGTGGTGGCGCTGCAACGCACGCTGCAGGCGCTGCAGGCGCGTACCGACAGTTCGGTCATGCGCGTAGCGGCGATGCGGCGCGCGGCCGACTCGAACAGCACGAAGCTCGCACCGCAGGCGATCTCCGAGCTCGCGGCCATCGAGGCTGCCGTTCGCGAGATCTCCCGCGACGTTGGCACGCGTACTGGCGGGGGAGGCGGTCGTGGCGGTGCCGCTCGTCCGCCCGCCATGGACGACGATCCCAATCCAGCACCCGTGGGTCCGACGATTCAGGCGCGCGCTGGGACGCTCAACGACATGCTCAGCGTCACGTTCGGCGTATCAGCGGCGCAGCAGTCGCTGCTCACCGCGCTGAACACCGAGCTCGAAGTGCAACGCGCCAAGCTCGCGAAGCTGGAGTCCGAGCGCATCCCCGGATTGGGCAGCACGATGCGCGCGGCTGGAGTGACGCTCCCGCTTCGTTAGTTAGCGACGAAACGCGGCTGCTGTGCGCTGCGCTGTCCGTAGCGCCGATCAGCGCAGCGCCGATCAGCGCAGCGGAAGGCGGCGCTGCCTCGCGTTCTTCTCGACGAGGCGGCGCAGCTCCGCAATCGGTTCCGGATTGTCATCCACCTGCAGGCGCAGGACGACGTCGTTGTGCAGCCAGACACCGGCGTCCTTCTTCACGATGAGCATCGCCGCGGACTGCATGCCGCGTTTGTCACCGCCGGCGGCTTGTCCTGCGTCGAGCGCCGCGACGAGTCGCATCGAGAGGTGGCCCGTCGTTTCCTCGAACGCTTTTACCATCGCGCTCACGACATCGGGGCCCGCAAGGATGTTGCCCTGCGCCGAACAGAACTTGCCCTGCTTGTCTCCGGCCCACTCGCTCGCCTTGGGGCCTGTATACGCCGCGACTTTGCCGGTTGCGTCCATGACCGCGAACTGCCGGCCGAGCTTTGTCCAGTCGCCCGGCCGCGGGTCGGGATCGCGCTCCCAGACCTGTTTCACGACATCGGCCGGGCGAATACCCTTCCGGAGCAGTTCGAGCGCCTGGGGGCCATACGAGACGTCGACAATGGCCTGCGTGGCGGCGACCCCGACTCCGGCCTCCGCCCAGAGTACGCCATTGCCCACCGAGAACACCCGTGACTGCACGGCGCCCCCGACTTCGCCGGTTGCCGGGTCATACCCGAGGATGGAGAACGTCGCGACCGGTGGCCAAGGCAACGGCGCAGTGCGCTCAAACGCACTCCGTGCGGTGCCGGGAGCAGCTCCGGCGGTCGTCTGTGCTCCCGCGGTCGTCGCCGCACCTGTCGCAACGAACAGGACGAAGCCGCATACGGTGCGGGCGATGACTTCCCGGTGCCGGGCGGCAAAGCGATGGAAGAGAAGACGCATTGTCGTGTGCGGAGATAGGGAGCGCATAGCCAAAGTGGAACCAATCGGGCGCAGGACGATAACGGCATCGCGGGGCAGCAGTCCAGCAGCGTCGTGCAGGTGAGGAATTGCACGGCAAGCCATCACGGAAGTTGTGGTCGACGCAGAAAGCGGCGCCGTCCGAATGGACGGCGCCGCTTTCTGTCGCTCAGCATTGCGTCATTGGCGCAGACAGCACTGAATGACGCACAACCATGCAGGTCGGTTAGAACTGGATACGAACACCAAGCTGCACAGGCACGATCTGCAGTGCGGCACGGTTGCAGTTCGCGGTACCAATGCAACCAAGGTCAGGGGAACCTTGGAACACCTGGTGGAACCGCGACTCGAGGAATGCTGCTGCGCCACCCAGGCCGAACTCGATGCCGGCGCCACCGTTCAAACCGAACTTGGTGGTGCTTTCCGACGAGCCGTTGTAAGAGCAGGTGATCGAGTTCACGGAGCAGCGCGGGCTGTTGCGCACATAGTAAGCGCCGACACCGCCAGTTACATACGGACGAATCGCGGACAGCTCGAGCGGAACACCGATCACGCCGTTCAGCGTACCCGTCACCATGCTGTACTTGTTGGAGATCGTGACATTCGTGGCGCTGCCGCCAGTGGTCACGATATTCCGATCACCGAATCCGTGGTACAGCAGATCGGTGCGAATGCCCACGGGACCGAGGCGGCGACCGAAGTCGACAAAACCACCGATATTGAAGCCCGCGGGTGCGGCCTTGTTGTAGTCACCTACCGGGAACGTCGCTCCGCCGATGATTCCGAAGCCGATGGCGGGCGCGTCCGTCGTGGCCTGCGCGTTGGCGGCAAATGGTGCTGCGACTGCGGCAGCACAAGCTATGACCTTGAACAGTCTCATGAATTCTCCACGTTCTGGTTTTCGCGGCACGCTGTCGTGCGCGTTCGTGATCGCACGCTTTGGCGCGCTGTACCAGTGGAGAAGGCACATCGCGTGCCAATTTCTGGTTGTACGTGAGCGACGCCACATGTTCTGGCCGCCGCCCATTCTGGCAGTCGCGCTCGCCTACCTCGTCATGGTCAGCCCAGTCCGGTACGCATGGAACTCGTCCCACAGTCGCCGGACCGTACGCTCGGGAATTTCGATGATGATGCGAGTCGGCCGGGTCTTGTCGACGACAACGATCTCGACCTTGGGCGGCTTTCCATCCGGCCGTGGGATGAATGCATCTGGCGGTAGCGTGCCGACGACCTGTGAAGGCACGGTCTTCTTGTCCCGCTCGTAACCCACTTCATTGATGACCGCAGGCACCTGACCGACGTCGCCGATCGCCAGCATCGTCCCGTCTCGAATCACCATCGCAGACGCGATGTGTCCGCGTGCGATGTCGAGCACGTCTTCGGGCTTGTACGCAGGCCACGCCGCCTTCGAAGGGGCCACCTCGATCACGTACACCGCGCGCGGGAGATTGAGAGCGCGCTTCCACCCGCTCCATACTTCGACCGGATCGACCACGTCGTACGGCACATCGAACTGCGGCTTCCGGTTCGTGACCTTCCAGGCGCGTGCGCGATCGGCGCGCCAGCGCGTGACCGGTGGCGACATGATCGTGACCCTGATGTCGTCCTTGCGCACAGTGTAGCTGTTCACGTCGACCGAGGTGCCCACGAACGCACGCGCGGCATCACCTGGAAACACGAGCGTCGCTGCGTCTGCGCGCTTGACACTGTCAGCCCGCGCTTTTGCGAGCTTGACGGAGTCGCTCTTCGCGCGCTTCATGCTGTCAGCCGCGCCGGGCACGATCGGCACCGGTCGTGCATCTGCGTTCGCACCGACCGGCGTTACCCCGACGGCCGGTACGCCGGCGGCCGGTACGCCGGCGGCCGGTACGCCGGCTGCTGGCGTTCCGGCACCAGAGGGTCCAACACTCGCGCCGGCGCCGCCGGCAGCGTTGGTATTCGCCATACCAACTGGTGGCGGCAACACAGCACCGGAAGAGTCGCCCGAGTTCGCGCCCGGCGTGCCGGATGCGTCACCCTTGAGCGCAAACCATGCAACGAGCGCGAGAATCAGTACCGCACCGCCAATGATCATCGCACGGCGGCCGCCGCTGCTGGATGCTGCGACCGCGTCGTCATCGACGAGCGCGACGCGAATGGGCACAGTTGGCGCTGCTTTCGCGGTGCCGCCACCCGTGTTGGTGGCAGCAGAAGCAGATGCACCTGCAAGTGCATCCGCGTTCGCCGCTCCAGTCACCGTTGGCGTGCTCGCACCCGCGCTCGCGTTCTTGCTTGTCTTCGACTTCACCGTTTCCCGCGGTCCTGTCGTGAAGTGCGCAACGCGACGCGTGCTGTCACTCGCGGCAGATGGGGTCGAGGACGGCTCGACGGGAGCGTAGGCACCCGATGCCGGGACAGTGAACGCGGCGCTGCCACCGCTGCCGGCTATGCCACGCTCGATCGTCGGCTTCGGTGCCGGCGGCGTTACTGTGGCGAGCGGCGAGTTCGGCGTGCGCTGGGCAACGTGGTCACTGTGCGGTGTCCGCATTGCGAGATTCGATAGACGCACATCGAGCGCCCGCCGGTACAGCTCCGCGGTCTGCGTCGGTGTCATCGCACTGATCGCCGTGGAGAGCGCGTGCGCGAAATCCGAAACCGTCGTGAACCGCTCGGTCGGTTCCGGTGACAGCGCCCGATCGAAGATCTGCTGCAACTCGGCTGGCCATTGCACGTCTTCTTTCGCCTCCTGCAACGTGCGCGGGCGGCTCGTCAGACGTGCAATCAGCGATTCTTTCGACGACTCGGCAGGAAATGCGTCCTTGCCCGTGAGAGTCATGAACGCGACGAGCGCAAGCGAATACTGATCGGAACGCGCATCCAGCGAATCGCCAGCCAACTGCTCCGGCGACATGTATGCCGGCGTACCGATCGCGAAGCCGGTCCGCGTGACCTTCTGGTCACTGCCGTCCATCGTGCGCGCAATGCCGAAATCCACCAGCTTGACCATGAACGTTCCGTCGGAACGCTTGCCGAGCATGATGTTGTCGGGCTTGAGATCGCGATGCAGGATGCCCAGGTCGTGCGCCGCCTGCAATGCATCGGCCGCCTGGCGAAGGATGTCGGCCGACACGTCCGGGTGCAGCGCGAAGTCACGAGCAAGCTTGCCCGCAAGCGACTCGCCGTCGACGTATTCCATCGCGAGATAGACGAGGCCATCCGTCGTCTCGCCGAAATCGAAGATGGCCGCGACGTTCGGGTGTGCGATCTGGCTGGCGTTCTCCGCCTCGCGCGTGAAGCGCTGCAGCGCCTCGACATCGTGCACGAGCGCGCGCCGCATGATCTTGATCGCGCTTTTGCGCTTCATGCGCACATGCTCGGCCAGGTAGACCTGGCCCATTCCACCTTCACCAATGCTCGACACGATGCGATACCGATCCGCGACGATCGATCCGATCAGGTCGGCCTGCTGCCCCCGCGAGACGAGCCTCGTGCCATCGTTGGCACAGAAGGCTATCGCCTCGCTGAACTCCTCACCGCATCGTGGGCAGATCTTCGTGACGGGCACGCGTCAGAGGTAGTGAGGTAGGGCGCGGAGCGACGCGCGACGGCGACGCGCGACGGGCGCGACCCGTGCAGGCCGGGGTGGCCGCCGTCGGTGTGGTCAACCGTCGGTGGCTCCGCCCATATTGCATTCTAGCGACAACGATAATTTCGCAGCAGAGGGATTCCCATGCTACGGTCGACCATGAATTCGATGTTGCGCTTCGTTCCACCGCTGGCACTGACCGGAGTGCTGACGTTGATGCAAGGAGGCTGTGCCGCCGGCGGAGCACCGGCAGGAGGCCCGGCGCCGGCACCAACGCCGCCCCCGTCATCGGTATCGTCCGCGACCGGTTCGTCGCCGTCGGCCACGGCGAGCGCGGCGTCGGTCGGCGCGTCCCTTGGTCCGACAAGCGCCGCGACACTCACCACGTTGAGTGTCGCCGAGACAAGTGCCCGTGTACGTGTCACACGAGCGGCATGCTCCGCGGAAGCTACGAGGGGGAAATTCGAGGTTGTCGACTTCGTGACATTCGATCGTCTCGATGAGGTCAACTGGGACGCGACCATCAGGGCGCGAAAGGCCGGACGGTTGCTGCGCATCGGATGCCGCTACGACACCGTGGCGAAGCTGGCCTACGTGTACGAACCCTCGTCCGCCGATGGTGGAAACCCGTGGGGCCCGGCCGGCAAGCCTGCCGCGCTGGCAGGGGCGGCGACCGCCTCACCGATGTCAGCGCCACTACCGAAGTCTGCCTCCTCACCGGCGCCACCTGGATCCACCATCGACCTCGCGCTCGTCTCCGATACGACCGCACGCACCGCCATTGCCCGTACCCGTGACGCGTGCATCGCCGAAGCCAAGCGCCGAAAGATCACATTTGCCGACTTCGATGCGTTCCGCCGTATCGATGGCGCGCGGTGGGAAGCGATCTTGCTTCTTCGGAAGGATGCCAAGTCGACACGGAGTTGCCAGCTCGACCTCGCCAGCGGCAAGGCCACCATCAAGTGAGCCCGGCAGCGGTCCGGGGCATCGCGATCTCGATCACCCGGTTGGCCGGGGCACGCGTGGAGTGACCTCGAGGCTGTCCGCAGGAGTGCGGTTCGAGGTACACCAGCAAGCGCGGGAGCCGTTGACGTCGCTTTATGCGCTGGTCTTCTTCTTCCTCGCGTTCGGATACACGTCTTCGGGCGTTGTGGAGCTCGTTGGCGAGCGAGGAATGGTCGCGCGCGATTCCTCGTGGGCGCTCACCCTGGCGTACAGCGGTCTCGCGGCGTTCGGGGGCGTGATCACGACGATGATCGCCGCAACGGCGGTTCTGCGCGACTCAGCGATGCGCGTTCTGCCGCTGGTGGCAACGACCGGTCTGACGCCGCGAGTATGGTTGGTGTCTCGCGCGCTCGCGGCTGCCGTGGTTACGGCAGCGGTGTACAGCGCGATCCCGTTGGGCGCGGTGGCAGGGTCTCTCGTGTCATCCCCGGGCGCGACGTTCACGAGTGCTGCGCTGTCGCGCCACCTGGTGCCGTTCCTGTCCGTCACACTGCCGGTCATGCTCTGCATCGCGGCGATTCTCGTGGCGGTCGGCGCCACCACGCGACGCGTGCTTGCCGTTCTGATTGCTGCGCTCGTCCTCGTCATGCTTTGGCAGCTCTCGCTGGCACTGGTCGCGACGCCGCGGAACGCGCTGCTGGGTGCATGGATCGATCCGTTCGCCAACGCGCCGGTCCTCCTGCAGTCGGACGGTTGGAGCACCGCGGAGCGCGCGGTGCGCCGGGTGCGTTTCGATGCAGCAATGGCGGTCAACCGCCTGGTCTGGTTTCTCGTTGCGGTGGTCGCGATGGCCTTTGCATTGGCGCGCGCCAAGTGGCCGTCGCCGAGCGTTTCCCCGCCCGAACCTTCGCCAGTGCGCGTCGCTACGGAATCGGTCGGTGGCCGCTCCACTCCGTTCGCTGCACTGCGTCGCACCACCATGGCATGGGTCGCGAACGACGGCGGGTGGCGCATCGTTTCCGCGCTGGCGTTCCTAAACGCCACCCTCAATGCCGCGATGCGCTCCGCCGTCGGTACACCGGGGCAGGGCGTCGGCGCAGGGTCACTGGCGGCGTACTGTGCACTCGTTGCCGATCACTCGCGCATTTTCGTGATCCTCCTGGCGACGGTGTATGCCGGCGAGTTGCTCTGGCGCGAACGCGAACTTCGCATATCCGCACTCATCGACAGCACGCCCGTGACGACTCGCGCGATCGCGGCGGGCCGCGTGGCGGGTCTCGCAGTCGCACAGCTGCGCGTGGTGGGCGCGCTCGTCCTTGCCGCCGTCGTGGTGTTTGTGCTGCGCGGCGAGCCTTCGATTGGCGCGATGGCGCACGACGGCTCGTTGCTGCTCGCATGGTCCGTGTTCGTCGTGTGGCTGCCCTTCGCCCAGCTCACGATCCTTGCGCTCGCCGTGCACGCACTGCTGCAGCACAAGGTGCTGGCCCACCTGCTGATCATCCTGGGGTGGGTGCTGGCCGTGACGCTCGACCGGCAGGGTGCCGATGGCTGGTGGTATCGCTTCGCCGAACCCGCAGTGCTCGTGGTCCCAAGTGCGAACACGCATGCCGCGGTGGCGTGGGGGGCGCTCGCACAGCGCGCCGCATACTGGAGTGCAGTATGCGGCGCGCTGGTCTGGTTCATCCTGAAGGCCTGGCCCCGAGGCACCGGGTCACGCCGGAAACGACGCTGAGCGTTCTCTCCCTCTACGCTTCTCCGCTTTTATTTCTCAGCAATGATCAGATAACGCGATGCCGTCCAGAACCTGGCCGGGTTGAGGATCCGGATGGACTCACCGCGGAACGAGCCGTCCTTCTCGCGCTTGGCCACTTCGATCTGCGCGACGTCGTGCCGCGAGACGATCTTGTACGACCGATCGGTGCGTGGCAGTGGGATCGTGAGCGTCTCCCGACGGTCGGCGCGCGTGAACTTGCTCTCGTCCAGCGCGCGTGCCGGCACTAGCGTCTTGCCGAGCTTCACGATGAGCAATCCGCGGGAGCCACCCTCTTCCGCCACGATGCCGTCGTTCAGCAGCTGTCGCCGCGCACCAACGGTGTAGAAGACGAGGTTCTCACGGGTGTCCATCGCCTTGACCGTATCGGAGAGCGTGGCCTTTTCGGCGACGAGCTGCGTGTTCTGCGCACGCAGGTTCGCGATCTCTTCCTGAAACACCGTGATCTCGCGCTCGCGGGCGGCGAGCCGGGTATTCACATCGTTCAGCAACGTCGCGGTCGCGCCAGCATCCGTGCGCAACGTCTTCATCGTGTCCAGCAGCGCGCGCACCTGCGCCTGCCGGGCGGCCAGCCGGAGCCGGAGCTGCTTCAGGCGCGCAAGGATGTCCTTGCGTGCATCGGCGGCTTCCGTCTGCCCTGACTCATCGCTCTTGTTGACGCTGACGCGCGAAGACAGTGTGCGCACCTGGCGGAGCTCGGCGTCCACCTCGTCGGCGAACTTGGTGGCTTCGACGACCTGAGCGAGTGCCCGATCCTTGTCGGCACTGGTGCTCTGGACGAGGTTCTGCAGCGAATCACGCTGCGAGCTGGCGGCGGTGAGCTCGGCGGCGAGGGAGTCGTTACGGGCGCGCGCCGCTGTGTCGGTGCATCCGGCAGCGAGCATGGCCCCGAGCAACAGGGAGGCGACCGCAGGGGCGGCGCGGAAATTCGAATAACGCATGAAGAGGGGGCAGTGGGGGATACAACCCACAAAACGTACCGGTCTCGAGCATCACGGGAAAGTGGTGTCCGTCATTGGTACACCGAATCCACGACTGTAACCGACACAGGTCACCGAATCCACG
>DASQZA010000235.1:0-2264 GCA_035638935.1 Gemmatimonas sp.
CTCATCGAGGCGGGGTACATGTACATCGCCCAGCCGCCCCTGTATCGCGTGGCCAAGGGCAAGGAAGAGTTCTACGCCTACACCGAGAAGGAGCGTGAAGCCTATGCCGAGCGGTTGGGCAATGGCGACGCGCGTGCCTCCAACGTCTACGTGCAACGCTACAAGGGTCTCGGCGAGATGAACCCGGAGCAGCTGTGGAAGACGACGATGGATCCCGAGACTCGCACGATGCTGCGCGTGACACTCGACGATGCCGTGCTCGCCGACCAGACGTTCCAGACGCTGATGGGTGACGATGTCGAACCACGCCGCCTGTTCATCGAGAGCAACGCTCGGTTCGTGAGCAACCTCGATATCTGAGCGACGGCATCCCGGATCTGAATGCAAAGGGGTGACTACCGGCCGGTAGTCGCCCCTTTGCATTCAGATCACGTCTCAGAACAGGAGACCCCAGTCGATCGTGTACAGCGTCGCGCTGCCGGTTCCCGTGGACGTGCGGCGGAAGGCGCCAGCACGAACGTTGAACAGAAAGAAATGCCCCGCCCCTTCCAGGCCGACAAACGTCTGATTCGGCGCCACGTTGCGCGGCTTGCTGAACGTGCGCAGCACTGACCCACGCACTGTGAACCCCGCACCAAAGTCGCCAAACGATCCATAGCCGATGCTGGCGCGGCCGGCGCCCAACCCGGGTTCGACAAGGCCGAAGACGAGCTGCTGCGCTGCGGGGGTCGACTCCTTTATCGCTCGCTGCAAGCCCAGAGCAACGGAGACCTTCTGCGGTGCGCCGACATGAAGGCCCGCGGCCAACATGCGACGAAGTTGCTGCCTTTTCGGAGCAGAACGCGCTTGACCGGAAGTTGAATCCTGCGCGCCCAGCGGCATCGAGACAGTCGAAGCGCCCAACATGAGCAAACACATCAGCGCCGTGGACCGAATGAAGAGGCCGTTCGTCGCAGTTGGGCGCACGCATGAGCGCAGTGCCATCATGAGTCCAGACGGGGAAGTTGGGCTTCAGCCCGCAGTTGGCGGCTGCGAGACGCCGAGCACACCCAGTCGCAACGCCAGCGACACGTACTCGGAGCGGTGCGAAATGCCGAGCTTGTCATTGATCCGCTGCTTGTACGAATCGACGGTCTTTGGGCTGATGAACAGCTGCTCGCCGATCTCGGGCGCCGAGAAGCCGTGGGCGACGAGCCGAAGCACGTCACGCTCGCGTTGCGTCAGCGCGCCGTAGCGATCGCGCTCCGCCTGCGCCGGGTCTTTCTTCGTGAGGCCGCGCACCAGCACGTTCGACGCAGATGAACTCACGTACGGGTCGCCATGCGCGACTGCGCGAACCGCCGTCACAAGTTCCCGATCGGCCGCTGTCTTCACGAGGTATCCGGCTGCGCCGATCTCGAGCAGCGACACGAGGTATTCGTCTTCGGAGTGCATGGTCAGCACCAGCACCCGTGCGTCGGGATCGTGTGCGATGATTGCGCGCGTTGCCGCCACGCCATCCATGTCGGGCATCGACAGGTCCATCACGATGACGTCGGGTGCGAGCCGCTCGAACTGCGCGATCGCTTCGCGCCCAGTGCCTGCTTCCCCGACGACTTCGATGTCGCGCGCCGTGCTGAGCATCGCACGAAGTCCGGCTCGCACCACGGCATGGTCATCCGCCAGGACGACCCGTATTGCGTCAGTCGGCATGCCGCAATGCCATGGCTACGGCGTCTGGAATTGTCCCTTCGCTTCGCGCGCGAGCTGTCGCGAGAAATTCCACGATACGATGATCAGCGCACTGAAGATGATCGTCCACGCGAAGTAGCAGATCATGGTGACCGTGGGCTCCATTCCACCCTCAGGCGAGGGCGTCGAGATCTTCATCAGCAGCGCGTAGAGCCCAAGCAGCGGCAGGATCGCGAGGGTGAAGACGAAGCTGAGGAGTCGTGCGTGCTTGGGAGCGAGCATCGGTTCGACGGTGACCGGGGTGAATCGCAGAAGATCGGTATCGGATGGCTGCGGGGAAGTTAAGGACCCTTCGCGACTCCATGCAATGAGCTCAGGACTCGTACAGCTCCACCCCGGCTTCGGTCACCCGGTGCGAGACCAGCGGCAGCGGACGTTCCGCTTCATCGCCTATGCGAATCGCATCCCGCAGGATCCGCAGTCCATTCTCCACGCCGGCACTGTCACGCGCGAATACGCTGGCGAGCGGCTCACCCCTCCGCACGACGTCACCCGGGCGAGCCGTGATGACGAAGCCGACGCCAGGATCGATG
>DASQZA010000236.1:0-4985 GCA_035638935.1 Gemmatimonas sp.
CAACTGCAACTCCACCGAGTCGCCGGGAGCCACACCGGAGAACTCGACCGATGACTTTTCGATCGTCACGGTGCCGTCGGCTGGGGGCCATGCGCCGCTCACGCCTTCGATCCGACCGACGTCGCGCGCATCGAGATCCGAGCCCGAGAAGATCAATGCCGTGTGCCATCCCGTCGTTGTGCGAACGCGCGCAGTGACGGTGCGCCGCGCTGATGCAGCACGGATGGCAGGCATCGCACGTACACCCGCAAGCAGCGCGCTGTCCGCGACGACTCGCAATGTGGCCGACGGCGGATTCGTGGCCAGGTAGCCCTCGCGTGTGGCGATGCGCAACAGCGACCAGGCGTCGAGTACCGCCCCGGCGCCCACAATTCCCATCACGATGGCCAGTACCACGAGCGTGGTACGTGCCTTGTGCAGCCATACGTCGCGCGTCACCTTCCGCCACCGCACGCCGCTCAGTGAGGATCGCCGCGTCACGACAGCACCACACGCCCGTCGGCCAGTGCGATCGTGCGTGTGGCGAATTTCCCTGCGGCCGCTGCATGCGTGGCCATTACGACCGTCTCACCCTCCTGAGCCAGGGCGGCGAACAGTTCGAAGATCCCGTCGGATGTGCGCGAGTCGAGATTTCCGGTCGGCTCGTCTGCCAGCAGCAGGCTGGGGCCATTCGCCAGCGCACGTGCGATCGCCACTCGCTGTTGCTGACCACCTGACAGGGTGAGTGGCAGCTTGTTCGCTTGCGCGACAACACCGAGTCGCCTCAGCAGCCCCTCCGCGCGCTCACGTCGCTCGCGCGGCGCCCACCGCCCGACGAAGTCCATGGCGAGCATCACGTTTTCCGCCGCGGTCAACGTCGGCATCAGCTGAAAGAACTGAAACACGATACCTGCGGCAGACCCACGCCACCGCGTCAACTCACGTTCCGTCAGCGAGTGTAGCGCCACATCGGCGATATGAATCGTCCCCCCGGTCGGACGCTCCACGCCGGCAAGCACGTTGAGCAGGGTACTCTTGCCGCTCCCGGACTCGCCGACGATGGCGACAAAGCTGCCGGCAGCAATGTCGAGGTTCACCTCGTGCAGCGCCGTGAACGGCCCCGCCGGCGGGATGAAGGTCTTCTGGATGTCTCGGAGCGTGATCATGACGCACGCTACAGGCGTCCGGCGCCGGGTGCGATGGCCCGCTGCACCGTTCGGCCGTCTCGATCTGCCGTCCGGCGAATTCACGGCAGAACCGGACTCGTTGTCCACGATATTCCGGCCTTACCCGAACGGAGTAGCTATGCACCGTCACAGTGTGCGCGAAGGTGTGGGGCAGTACCACCGGCGATGGATCGCTCGATTGGCGTTGTCCGTGTTGGTCCCATTGCTCGGGGCCGGGGCGCAGCATGGTGGCGGGTCATCACCGAACACCCAGCCGCCGCGCGAAGCTTCCCAGTACGCCTTTCTCATCGGACAGTGGGACGTGACCGTGACGCCGAAGGCGACGACCCTCGCCACCAGGATTCACGGCATGCCCAAGCTGCGCGGAACATGGAAAGCATGGCGCGCGCTCGAGGGATTCGGCGTCGAGGATGAACTCCGCGTCGTCGACGCCGCAGGTAACCCGCAGCTGCTCACGCACTTCGTGCGCGTGTACGACGGAACGGCGCGAGTGTGGAAAGTCTCCGCGGTGGACGTGTACAGGGCAACCATGACCATGTCGACTGCACAGTGGCAGGGTACCGAAATGCGGTCGACCTCGACTGGCATGGACGCCGATGGCAAGCCATACCTGACCCGGACCACCCTTATGGCCATCACGCCGACGAGCTTTCGTTCGAAGCAGGATCGCTCCACCGACAACGGGCGAACCTGGACGGAGAACTACCTCGTCATCGATGCAAAGCGCACCGCAGCCGTCGCTCCACGCTGACGGCATTGCTGACGGCCTTGCCGTTTCGTCGAACGCACGGAATGCTTCGGCCATGCCACGGTTCTGGATCTGGCTTCAGCTCGTACTCGGCTGGCTTCCCGTGTGGGCGCTCTATTCCACACTGATCGTCGTCGCGCATCCTCCCACGCAACCGATGCAGGCGGCGCTGATTGGTGTACGCGCCATCGTGCCCGCAGCGCTGCTCGGCCTGCTCGTGCATCGCTTCACGCAGCGCCTCCCGTGGCCCAGTCCATTCCGCATCAGCTTCATGCTCGTGCACGCCGCGTCTGCAGCCTTGTACTCGGCGACATGGCTCCTGCTGAATGCGGCGTGGGCTCTGGCCGGACACGGCGAGTCGCTGGCGGAGTTGGAGCGCGTCGCCGTGCCGTTCCTGGTGCTCGGATTCTGGCTGTACATCATGGTCGCGGGTGTGTCCTATGCTCGGCAGGCAAGCGAACGGGCCGTATCTGCGGAAGCAAGTGCGGCTCGTGCGCAGCTTGCGGCGCTACGCGCGCAGCTGCATCCGCATTTCCTGTTCAATGCACTGCACACGGTAGTACAGCTCATTCCGCGTGAACCGGCGCGCGCGGCAGAGGCAGCCGAACTGGTGGCCTCGATGCTGCGCACGACGCTGGACGACGAACGTGATCTCGTGACGGTGGCCGACGAACTTGCATTCGTGCGCCGTTACGTCGAAATCGAGACGCTGCGTTTCGGCGACCGCCTGCATGTGCAGGTGTCCTGCTCGCCAACCGCCGCACGCGCGCTCGTGCCGTCGTTCGCGGTGCAGACGCTCATCGAGAATGCAGTGCAGCATGGGGCTGCACCCAAGGTTGCGCCGACGAACGTGCATATCGAGGCTTCGATGCGTGGTGATACCCTGTGCCTGATCGTGGTCGACGACGGCGACGGCGCACGCGCGCATCCCGAGTCCGGGGTAACGCCTCTCGATCACACATCGCGCGGGGATGGACGGAGTGGAGGTGGGCTCCTGCGACTGGGGGAGCGCTTGAGAGTACTGTACGGCGCCGATGCGTCACTGCGTTGCGCACCGATCGCTTCTGGCGGTTTCGAGGCCCGAATCGAGATTCGACACGTGCGGAGCACGAAGGAAGCCGCGTGAACGCTCCCGGATCCCCAGCGCGGCTATCAACGCGGCGTGTGTCGACGTTGATCGCGGACGATGAGCCGCTGGCACGTGCGGGGCTGCGTGAGATGCTCTCGACGGTCAGTTGGCTCGAATGCGTCGGCGAGGCGGCGCATGGTGAGGCTGCCGTGGAAGCGATCAATCGATTGCAGCCGGAACTCGTGCTCCTCGACATCCAGATGCCCGGGTTGCTCGGTACCGACGTGCTGCGGCGGTGCACGCATCGCCCGCACGTCATCTTCACGACGGCCTACTCGCACCATGCGGTCACCGCCTTCGAACTCGGCGCACTCGACTACGTCCTGAAGCCATTCGGCCAGGTGCGACTGGAGGCCGCGCTCGAACGGGCCCGCACCGCGCTGGGCGAACCCGCGGCCCATTCCGCCGTGGATCGCCTGAACGACGCACTCGGCAAGCTTCCAATGACACGCCTGTTCGTGCGCACCGGTGCGCAGCTCGTTCCGGTTCCGGTGGACAGCATTGCCATCTTCGAGGCAAGTGGGGACTACGTCGTTGCGCACGTTGGCGGCAGCCGGCACGTCGTGCACGTGTCGCTGAGCCGCATCGAAGGCCGCCTCGATCCGTCCCGCTTCGTGCGGATTCACCGGACGCACATCGTCAACATGTCGCACGTTGTTCGCTTTCGTGCTGTGGCTCGCGGAGGGCTGGTGGCTGAGATGGCCGATGGCACGCGGTTACCCGTAAGCCGCACTCGCGCCTCGGAGTTGCGTCGTCTCGCGGAGTAGAACGCGACACTCGACTATGGCAAGCATTGCCATAGTAAGTGTTGCGCGGCTTGTGCGCGGTGTCGTCGTCTTGGAGGTTCGGTGGGTGCATCCCACCACCCGAACCAACACTACTTATGATCCGACACGTCAAATTCGTCAGCATCCCGGTACACGACCAGGATCGTGCGCTCCAGTTCTACACCACGAAGCTCGGCTGTCGCGTGACCACCGATGCACCCATGGGTCCCGGCATGCGATGGATCGAGCTCGCATTTCCCCGCGCCGAGACGGGCGTGGTGCTGTTCACAGCGCCCGGTCAGGAAGCGTGGATCGGGGGCTTCATGAACGTCACGTTTGCGTGCGACGACGTGCATGCGACAGCGGCCGAGCTCGCGGAGCGCGGTGTGGAGTTCGTGCAGCCCGCACGTACGGAATCGTGGGGCACGTCGGCGATCTTCAAGGATTGCGAGGGGAATCAGTTCGTGCTGTCATCACGCTGATCCCCACCGTTGTGGCCGCCAAAAGCGGAGCCCGGTGCGCGTCGCCGCACTCCCTCCCGCGAGCGTGTCGCATGCATGTTTAGCAGGTCGACAGCATTCATAACGCTCACCACGGGATCTACAACGCATGCAGAGAACAGCAGACGCCGTCTGGCACGGCTCCGGCAAGGAAGGCAGCGGCACGCTCGATACGCAGAGTGGTGTCCTCCGCTCGCATCCGTACTCGTTCCGCACGCGATTCGAGGACGAGGAAGGGCGCGCCGGCACCAATCCGGAAGAGCTCATCGGAGCGGCGCACGCTGGCTGCTTCACCATGCAGCTCTCCTTCATGCTCGACGCAGCCGGCTTCACCGCAACGGAGTTGCGCACGCATGCCGCCGTCACGCTTGGTCCAGTCGACGGCAAGCAGACGATCTCCAGGATCGCACTCAGCGTCGAAGGCAGCGTGCCGAGTATCAGCGATGCGGACTTCCAGCGCATCGCGGGTGAGGCGAAGGCGAGTTGCCCTGTCAGCCGCGTGCTCAACGCCGAGATCACGCTCGACGCGAAGCTGGTCTAGAAGCCACCTGCACATACGACAGCGGCGCACTGGAATCTCCAGTGCGCCGCTCTGTCGTTTGAAAAGGCTACTTCTTTCCGATCGTGCGGTCGAAGAACGCCCACACGCGTGTCCACGAGTCGATCTGCTCCGGT
>DASQZA010000237.1:0-18293 GCA_035638935.1 Gemmatimonas sp.
ATGGCCATGATCTCGACGCGTTGATGGAGACGTTCGCCGCCGTGCGCGACATGACGACTCCGCGCCTGGTGCACGTGATCACACAGAAGGGCAAAGGATTCCCCGCGGGCGAGCACATCGAGAAGTGGCACGCATTGCCGCCTGGACACGACCCGGCAACGGGCAAGCAGCTCAAGGCGTCGACAGCCAACGCTGCGTACACCGCCATCTTTGGAAGGGGACTCGCGGAGCTCGGGGTGGAACGTGACGACGTGGTCGTGATCACGGCTGCCATGCCAGGCGGTACCGGCACCGGCGCGTTCGCGAGGGCATTTCCGAAGCGCTTCTTCGACGTAGGCATCGCCGAGGGGCACGCGGTGACGTTTGCAGCGGGCATGGCGACGCGCGGCCTGCATCCGATCGTGACGATCTACTCGACGTTCCTGCAGCGTGGCTACGACAACATCATCCACGATTGCGCGCTGCAGCATCTGCCCGTGGTATTCGCGATGGATCGCGCGGGTCTGGTCGGCGAGGACGGCGAGACGCACATGGGCCTCTACGACATCGCGTACATGCTCGCCGTGCCCGGCATGACGGTCACTGCGCCGAAGGATTCCACGGAGATGCTCGGACTGCTGCGTGCCGGTGTGGAGCACACGGCTGGCCCGTTCTGCGTGCGTTACCCACGTGACGCGGCCCCGGACACCGCGCCGGCAATGAGTGCAATCCCTGCGACGCCATATGGTACGTGGGAAGTGCCGCGGCGCGGGCGCGACTTCGCGATCCTCGCCGTGGGCACGATGGTGAACCTTTCGCTCGCAGCTGCAGACATTCTGGCGGGTGAAGGGCTCGATGTGACGGTGGTCAACTGCCGCTATCTCAAGCCGTATGATGAGCTCACGCTCAACGCAGTGCTTGCGGATCACGGGCACGTGCTCACCATCGAAGAGGGCACCGTGGTCAACGGCTTCGGCGCGTACATCAGCGCGGTGATCCAGCGTATCGCTCCATCCGTGCGCGTGGCGACACACGGGGTACCTGATCAGATCGTGTATGCGGCATCCCGTGCGCGCCAGCTGAGTGCGCTCGGACTCGATGCGCCGGGGATCGCGAATCGCGTGCGTGCGCTGCACGAGTCCGAAGCCATGGCCGGTTGATGCGCGTTGGCGTCGTTGGACATCGCGGGTACGCCGGACTACCGGGCATCCTCGAGCGCCTGCTCGACGTGGCGCCGGAACTGGGCATCACACTCGCATTCGAAGACGAACTTTGGGGTATCGCCGAACAGGGAGAGCGTCTCGGCGCACCCGCCACCGTGCAGGGGCTTCTCACCCTCGGCGGGGACGGCACACTGCTGCGCGGCGCGCGTTTTCTCGATGGCAACCCGGCGCCCATCCTCGGCATCAACCTTGGGCACCTCGGATTTCTCACGAGCTGCGGCGGCGACGAATTCGAAACGGGATTTCGTCGCTTCGCCGCGGGTGACTTCACGAGCGAGCCACGGATGGCGCTCGCATCGTGTGCACTCGATCGGGAGGGCGTACAACAGAGTGGGTGGCTGTCGCTCAACGATGTGGTGTTGCACAAGGGCGGATTCGCACGTGTCGTCAAGTTCTCCGTGTACGTCGATGACGAACGGATCGGCAGCTACTCGGCGGATGGTCTCATCGTGTCCACGCCCACGGGATCGACCGGATACTCGCTGTCCGCCGGCGGTCCGATCGTGGTGCCGACGCTCGAAAGCATCGTGCTGACGCCGGTATCTCCCCACACGCTGGCAATCCGGCCCCTCGTGCTGCCCGCATCATGCGAAGTGAAGGTGCGTGCGGACGACGGGCCGGCAGAACTTCTCGTGACGATCGACGGTCAGGTCGGTACTACGTTCACGGGCGGCGAGACACTCGTCGTTCGTCGCGCACCGCATTCGGTACAGATCGTGCGCTTCCCCGGCACCACGTTTTTCACGCGCATGCGCCGCAAGCTCGGATGGGGCGGCCTCTCCGAGCGCGACGGCGACACCGCCTGAGCCCCGCTCAGGCGCTCTTCACGCTTTTCCGGCTCCCCCGCGATGCTCGTCGAACTCCGCATTCGGAACGTTGCGGTCATCGATACCGTCGCGCTACCACTGTCGACAGGCCTCAATGTCCTCACCGATGAAACGGGTGCGGGCAAGTCGTTGATCGTCGGCGCGCTGGGGCTGCTGCTGGGCGAGCGAGCGGCTGCCGACCGCGTTCGTTCCGGCGCGGACCGTGCGTCCGTCGAGGGGGTCTTCGACCTGTCGCGCGTTCCCGCACTGCGAACGCTGCTCGACGAGCGTGGCATCGAGGCGGACGACGACCTGTTGGTGCTCAAGCGCGAAATTGCGTTGAACGGTCGCTCGCGCGCATGGATCAACGCGTCACCCGTGACGGCATTAGTGTTGGCGGAGGTCGGCGCGCGCCTCGTCAGCGTGCACGGGCAGCACGACTCGCGGCAGCTGCTCGAGCCAGATCATCAGCGCGACCTGCTGGATGCGTTCGTCGGCGCGGGTGCCGCGCGGGCCAGCGTCGAGGAGTTGCACGCACGGTTGGCGGCCCTCCGTGCGCGTGAGCGCGAACTCGAATCACGCCGGCAGGACGCGGAACGCCGCGCTGACTACCTCCGCTTCGTCGTGCGCGACATCGAGGCCGCCAATCCCGTCGCAGGCGAGGACGATACGCTCGACGCGGAAATCACGAGGCTTGCGCACGCGGAGGAGTTGCAGGAGCTCGCGGCGCAAGCCGCAACGGCGATCTCTGGTGACGAAAGCGCGGCGCTCGGCCGTCTTGCGTCGGTGCGGCGCGCTCTGATGCATCTCGCGCGCATCGACGCGTCGACGGACAGCATGCAGAGCGGATTCGATGCCGCGGTGTACGCGCTCGACGAACTCGCTCGGGAACTCGAGATGTACGCGTCGGCGATCGAAGTCGACCCGTCCCGTCTGCGCAAGCTGGAAGCGCGTCGCGACGCACTGCATGCTTTGGCGCGAAAGTATGGCCCGCACATCGCCGACGTCATAGAGACCGGACGGAAGGCGCAGGAAGAGCTGGCACTCGTCGACGGCGGCGCGCTCGATGTGCAGGCCATGGCACATGCACGCGCGGCCGCAGAGGGTGCGCTCGGTGAGGCAGCTGCAGAGCTGTCGCGACTGCGGCAGTCGGGTGCGGCACGCCTCGGCGTCGCCGTTTCAAAGCTGCTGCCGGAGCTCGGGATGCCCGACGGTACGTTTCAGGTGCGCCTTTCGGCGCTCGATGCGATCGGCAGTGCTGGTGCTGAGTCGGTCGCGTTTCTCGCGAAACTCAACGCTGGAGACGAAGCGCGTCCGCTCTCTCGCATTGCCTCCGGCGGTGAATTGGCGCGCGTGATGCTCGCGCTCAGCACTGTCCTCGCACGGCTGCAGCAGGTTCCGACGCTGGTGTTCGACGAGGTCGATGCAGGTGTAGGCGGGGCGGTCGCATGGCAGGTTGGTGCACTGATGCGGCGCGTCGCCGGACATCATCAGGTGCTCGCCATTTCGCATCTCGCGCAGATTGCGGCACGCGCGCACCACCACGTGCTCGTGCGAAAGGGTGCTGTGGGCACGGTGACGACGGCGGACACATACGTCATCGCCGACGACGCACGGGTACAGGAGATCGCTCGCATGCTCGGCGGCGATGCGGACCGCGAAGTGAGCCGAGCGCACGCGCGTGAACTGCTCGAACGCGGGAGCGCGGAGGACCCGGAGGCGTTTCTCGGTGACGTCGCCAACGGACTCGGTGCGGGTGACAACGGCTCCGCAACGAAATCCCGGGCGCGCGCCGACCGCCCGCGGGCCAAGCGCCCTGGAGGCGGCTAACGCTTCGAAAAGCCCGTGTGCACGCGCAACTCCAACCGATCGCTCGCGACGGCGGGCACGATTCCACCACTCGCCGTCACCGGCTCCGTGTGCGTGAAGATGATCTCGAGCGGTAGTCGAGAGCGGCCGCGTATATAGCTCGCCAGTGTCGAGAACGTGATGCCGAACGACGCTGCCTGCAGCGTGGTCGACGCCAACGTGAGACTCGTCAGCGCGGGCGCCGAACTCGCGCCGGGTTCCGCCACTTCGAACGTGGCTTCCCCCGTGCGCCGGTACAGGTAGGCGGCCGAGATGCCAAAGAAGTCGCCGAACGCATAGCGCGGCGCCACTTCCAGTTCCAGGCGCGACCCAAGCTTGCGACGTACTGTCTCGAGGCCAAACGCGCTGAAGATGCTGCTGTCGGTCCTCAGCGGAACCGCCGCGACGATCTCGTCGCCGAACGGCTGCAGCATGCGAACCGTTGCACTCATCCACAGCGCTCGACCCAGCACGAAGTCGGTCGTGCTCCTTGCGAAGACGGCGTTCGCGCCATCGCCGATCGGCACGTCGAACGCATCGAGCGGATCATCCGCGGCGGCGGTGCCGAAACGCCATCCAACCGTTGCCATCGAGCGCAAGGCACGCGACGTGTTGGTCAGGCGTCGTCGCTGGCTCGCGCTGAACGAGTCGAACAGGAGGAACGACGCCGACAGGTCGACGTCGCCGATGCCGGCACGTCGCGTGTTGCCGAGTCGATTGTAGCCGAGACGAAATGCCGAGTCGCGGGCGATGTCCTCGAGACTTCCAGGCCCGTAAACGACGGTTGCACCGGCAGGGAGCGACGTCGCGCCGATCGACGTCACACCGAACGCTTCGAATGCGGAGCGCAAGCTGGCGACCGATGCGCTCACCGCCGCACCGGCCGCATTCGACGTCAACGGAACGACCGGCGCCCCCCCGCGGAGACTGTCGCCGTACACAGTCGAGATCGCGCCCTGCGCCGCGGTGGCACGTTGGAGGAGGGACTGGGCCCCCGCGACGTTGGCACGAATCGCGTCGCAGCCGGTCGCGGTGGTGACCGCACAGCGCGCAATCTCAGCCGTCAATTGCGTGCGTGCGCTCGCGATCTGACGCAGCAACTGACCATTCTGCACTCTCGCGGTTACGCCCGTCGTGCCGAAGGCCGGATTTGCCCCGACCGTCGCTCCGGAGCCGGCGCGGTTGAGGATGAGCTGGGTGTTGTCCCGCGACTCGACGTATGGAACCAGCAGTGTCACGGAGAGGCGGCTCGTGATGCCCACGTCGACCGAAACGGGTGCTGTACTCTGACGCACGTCGCCACGCGCCTCGAGCGCCCCGAGCGAAAGGGAAAAGCTGTTGACCCCCGTCAAGTCGCGAATGGCTTGCTCGGTCGACCTCAACTGCGACATGGCGGTCGGACCAAACGCCGGGCTGGCCACGCTCCCCAGCAAGGGACGACGCCGGTACGATCCGGCGCTGTCCGTATAGACCTGCCCCCAGTCGTTCCACTGACCCGCGACGCGGATTCTGACGCCACCGCGGGAGATCGGAATGGCATCGTCTCCGGCACCGCTGGCGGTTTGGCCGCGCAGTGTCCACGGTGCGGTGAGCAGGCCTCCGAGGCCCATGACGAGGGCGAGGCGGGAGCGGAGCAGCATGCGGTCAGGTTTGGGCCGGGGTCGGATCGAACCGGCTAGATTAGCCCTCGGCAGCAAGAGCGTCAACGCACCGTCCGGCCACAGGCTGCTGAGCATCAGCGGCCCGCGGGCAGCCGCATGTGTTTGCGGGTGTTTGCCCGTGTCTGCGTGTGTTTGCGTGTGTTTGCCCGTGTTTGCGTGTGTTTGCATGTGTTCCTACTTGTTCGCCGCAATCTTTCACATCCCCTAATCGCGCCTCGTGCAGATCCCCAGCGTTCCATGGCAGCTCACCGGTAATCACTGGCTCACACTCCCATGCATCAATCCGGCAGACGGAGCGATTCATGCCATCGGCGTGTTGCACCGCGGTGCACGAGCAGCAATCGAGTTCGCCGGTGCGGCCGGTTTCGAATCGCATGCGGGGGTGCCGCTCATGGTGCCAGTGTTCCGTATCGACGGCCAGGTGCGCGCACTCGCGGCCGAGGGCATTGCGTGGGAGCGATCGGTGGAGTGGCTACCCACGTTCACTTGCACGATCGGCTCGCTGGTGGTGCGAGGGACGGTGTTCGCACCGTACGGCCGCGACGCCGACATGGCGGGCGCCGTGTACACGCTCGCTGTCGAGAATCGCGGTGCGACGGACATTCCGCTCGAGATTGCCCTCGAAGGCACGCTCGGCCACCGTCAGCAGCGCGTTCGGAGTGCTCGGCCCTTCGACGACGCACATCTGGTGAGTGTTGGTACCGACGGGGTGATGTTGCTCGAAGGCGCGGCCATTCCGGGGCTCTGCGCGCTTGCCATCGGAACCGATGGGCCGGCGCGCCTGGAGGCACCGGAGTCGGCGTCGCGCGAGCCACGACCGTTCGCCGTGCGACGCGATCTGGTCATTCCCGCGAATGGTGTCGCGCAGTGCGCGTTCTACATGGCTGTCGGCCCGGAACGGGACGGTGCCCAGGCCACCGTCGCCGTCCTGCGCCGGCGAGGATGGCGCGCGCTGCTGACTGCAACACGCGAAGCGCTCACCGCGCTCGAGCAGACGACTGGCAGCGAGCGCATGGACCGCATGGTCAATCGCAACCTGCTGTTCTCCTATTTTTACGGCGTGGGACGCGCGCTCGACGACGCGCACTACTATCTCGTCCGCTCGCGTGCTCCGTGGCATTCCGCAGGATGCACGGTGCGCGATTGGGAAGCGTTGATGTGGACGTTGCCGGCCGTCCAGCTTGCGGACACCGGTCTCGCTCGTGAGCTGCTCGTTCGCATCTGCGAGCTGCATGGCTATGCGCCGGGGCAGGGTGTGCACTACATGGACGGCACACTCTTCCAGCCCGGGTTCACGATCGAGGGGCCCGCCGCGTTCGCGATTGCCACCGATCGCTACATCCGCGATTCGGACGATGACCAGATCGTCGAAGAGCCGGTAGTCGCGGACACCTTGTACCTCGCGTCCGAGGACATAGCAGCACGCCGTGACGAACGCGTACCGTTGTATTCCACGGAAGTCATGCCGTCCGGTGCCCCGGCGCCGTTTCCATTCACGCTGCACGGGAACGCCGTAGTTGCGCTCGCCCTCGATGTGTTCCGCCGCACGCTGGATGAGGAAGCGGCAGGCGCCGTGGAGGACCCGGCTGCGGTTCGCGCAGCGCTGCTTCGGCATTTCGCAGTCGATCGCGGTGGAAAGGCGCGACTTGCCGCGTCGGTCGACCTGGCCGGCGGAGCGTCGCTCGAAGACGATCAGGTCGGATCGCTGCTCTGGCTACCGCTGTATGAGGCACTCGACCGCGACGACTCGCTCTATCGACGGTCGGTACGCGGGGTGACGGGTGAAACGGGTGCCCTCCTGCCGCAACTCGCACGCTTGCTTGGCCCGGACGCGGAGACGGTGCTGCAGTGGATGCGCCGGGCGCCTCTCGATAATGGCGTTGCCGCGGAGTTCGTGGATGCCGATGGCCGGGCTACATCGAACGGTGGCGACGCCGCACTTGCAGGGTTGCTCGCGCATACGCTCTGGTATGCGGCGCACGCGCTTGGCTTGCGTGGCTGAGTCACGCTGATAGCTTCGTCTGGACGTTGGGCTGGTACCGGCGACGCGCGGCAGGGCAGTGATGCGCGGCGCCCGTTGGTGCAGTCCATGCGACGCGGGAATAGCTCAGTTGGTAGAGCACAACCTTGCCAAGGTTGGGGTCGCGGGTTCGAGTCCCGTTTCCCGCTTGTCGTGCAGATCGAGACCAAATGCGCCAGCGCATCGTCCACCCGGATGGCGAAACTGGCAGACGCGCGGGACTTAAAATCCCGTGGCCGCAAGGCCGTGTGGGTTCAATCCCCACTCCGGGTATCCATTTCGAGGAGGCTGTCGTGCGAACGGTTCGCGATGCGCGCGGGGTTACGTGGATCTGTCTCGAGCTTCCTGAAGTGCCGACGGACCAGCTGCCGAACGCGACAGCACGCGGCGGCAACACAGTGGCCATTGAATGCAATAGCGGTGCAGCGCGTGTCATCGCGCTCGTCGACCCGGGCTGGGATGACGACATGGACGACGCGCGGCTTACGGAAACCATCACGGCCTTCGCCCGTTGATCGGTGGTCAGCGTCTTGCGTGAGGTCGCCGCGGCCAACGTGAACGAGTCACCACCTACGTAGGCAGCCAGTCCATTATTTGTTGGTCCGTGCGGATGCGCGCCTTCGGGTGCGCGTCCGCTGTGCTTGTGCGTCCAGTTCACGGCTGCGCGGGTTCATAGGCAGACGTGCGGGCGCGTCACGGATGACGAGAGTGCGCACATGACGGTAGCCGCAGTTGGTGGGGAGCAGCGTTCGACGCCGAGCGCCGCACGCAATCCGGTGAGCACGCGTGCGGAGTGGGACGCGCAGCGGGCCGCGTCACGCGAGGACCCCGGGGGGTATCACGGGGAGATCGCCGCGCGCACGATCCACTGGTACGATCGCGGCGCACACGCGTGGGTCACGCGTCGAGACGACGGAAGCTGGTGCGGCTTCGACGCGTCCACTGGGCTACCTGTCGATCCGTCGCTGCCGTCGGACTTCCATCCGTGGGAGGTCGCATTCGATGGCAGCACGCCTCCGTTCTACCGCTGGTTCGTGGGCGCACGAACGAACGCCTGTTTCAACGAAGTGGATCGTCATGTGCTCGCGGGCCATGGGTCGGAAACCGCATTCCTCGTCGAGGGCGACCGCTGGGATCAGTCTCGCGACGACGGTCGCGGCGGCCCCGTTGTCTCGTACCCGTGGTCCCGCCGCCGCCTGCTGATCGACGTGGCCTGCTGTGCGCTCGCACTGAAACGTCTGGGCGTGAAAGCCGGCGACCGCATCGCATTGAACCTGCCCAACATCCCCCAGCAAGTGGCGTGGACGGAGGCGGCGAAACGACTCGGGGTAGTGTACACGCCTGTTTTCGGGGGCTTCTCCGACAAGACGCTGGCAGACCGCATCGCCGACGCCGGCGCGCGTGTCGTCATCACTGCCGATGGTGGATTTCGCAACGCGCAGGTCGTGCCCTTCAAGGCGGCGTATACCGATCCGGCACTCGATCGTTACATCGGAGTCGAACAGGCGCTCGACGCGGTCGCTGCAGCGACGCGCGAGCTCACGCTGGGAAGCGACGTAGCGGCACGCCTTCGCGACGACGCGTCGCGGTCGATCGCGGGTGAAGTGACCGTCGAGCGCAGCGATGTGATGCGCGGCGTCGGCATCGCGCTCGCGGCGCTGGCTGAATCAGGCGCGCTGGATGCAGCCACTGCCAGCCGAGCGCGCACCAGCATCGCGAGCGCGCTCGTCGGTGTTGGCTCGTTGGTGGAAACGGTCGTCGTCGTGCGGCACACCGGCCAAGCCGAAGTCCCGTGGAACCCGGAGCGCGACCGGTGGGCGCACGACTTGCTCGGCGACTCGGAAGCAGAACTGCTGGACGCGGCCCGACGTGCGGGCTTCAACGTGCATAGCATCGCCGACGTCGAAGCGCTCGACGACATCGACTTGGTGCGCTCTGTCTGGGCGTCATCCGTGCCCGTGCCCGTCGATGCGGAGTACCCGCTGTTTTTCATTTACACGTCGGGTTCGACCGGGAAGCCCAAGGGAGTGGTGCACGTGCACGGCGGATACGTCGCCGGTATCGCGCACACGATGCGCGTCGCGTTCGATGCACAGCCCGGCGACGTCATGTACGTGGTGGCGGATCCCGGATGGATCACCGGTCAGAGCTACATGATCTCGGCGGCGCTCACGTCACGGGTGACGTCCGTGCTGGCAGAGGGTGCCCCGGTTTTTCCGAGCGCCGGCCGTTTCGCGTCGATCATCGAACGCTACGGCGTGCGGATCTTCAAGGCGGGCGTCACGTTTCTCAAGACCGTGATGGCCGACCCGCAGAACCGCGCGG
This sequence comes from Gemmatimonas sp., assembly GCA_035638935.1. GTDB lineage: Bacteria > Gemmatimonadota > Gemmatimonadetes > Gemmatimonadales > Gemmatimonadaceae > Gemmatimonas. Next base: position 9,863 of record DASQZA010000237.1, read on the forward strand.
ACGTGGAGCGATACGACCTGACATCGCTCCGCGTGGCCACCTTCTGCGCCGAGCCGGTTTCACCGCCGGTGCAGCAGTTCGGCATGGAGGTGATGTGCCCGTGGTACAGCAACTCCTACTGGGCGACTGAGCACGGCGGCATTGCGTTCACCCATTTCCTCGGAAACGCCGACTTTCCGCTGCGCGCAGATGCACACACGTACGCGCTGCCGTGGATCGACGGCGACGTGTGGAGTCCGCAAGGCGAGCCGGAACCCGATGGTCGAGTCGCCTGGTCACGCACTCGCGACGGCGAGAAAGGCGAAATAGTGATCGGTGCACCGTACCCATATCTCGCGCGAACCATCTGGGGCGACGCCGCGAATTTCCTCGTCACCGACGGGACGGTTGCGACGCAGTGGCGTGGAGACGCGGAGCGGTACGAGCGAGTGTACTGGAGCCGCTGGGCCGGCCGGTGGGCTTACACGCAGGGCGACGTCGCGGTGCGGCATGCCGATGGCAGCTTCTCCCTGCACGGGCGCAGTGACGACGTCATCAACGTCTCGGGTCACCGCATGGGTACCGAGGAGATCGAGGGAGCGATCCTGCGCGACAAGCAGATCAATCCAGATTCGCCCGTGGGGAACGTGATCGTCGTCGGAGCCCCTCATCGGGACAAGGGACTCACACCGTTGGCGTTCATTACGCCGTCGCCGGGTCGTCGCATCTCGATGGATGACCGCCGTCGCCTGATTGAGCTGGTACGGCAGGAAAAGGGCGCGATCGCGGTGCCGGAAGAGTTCCTCGAAGTACCGCAGTTCCCCGAGACGCGGAGCGGCAAGTACATGCGCCGCATGGTGCGAGCGCTGGTCGAGGAGCAACCGGTCGGCGATGCTACGACGCTGCGGAACCCGGAGTCGATTCCGCAGATCGCGAAGGTCGTCGATGCATGGCGTGTGCGACAGCGCGCAAGCGACTCGCAACGCATTCTGTCGTACTGGCGCTATTTCCGGGTGCAGTACTACACACTGCACGCCGGAGCACGGATCGCGGTGGTGACAGTCTCCAACCCGCCGGTGAACGCGCTCAACGAGCGTGCACTCGACGAGCTGTGCACGGTGGTGGAACATCTGTCCCGCCAGGATGACGTGCGAGCCGTCGTGTTCACGGGCAGCGGTACGTCGTCGTTCGTGGCGGGCGCCGACATTCGGCAGCTCCTGGACGAGATGCACACGCTGGAGGACGCCCTGCCGCTGCCGAACGTGGCGCACCTGGCGTTCCGAATGATCGAGCGCATGAACAAGCCGTGCATCGCCGCGATCAACGGAGTGGCACTTGGTGGCGGGCTCGAGTTCGCACTGGCGTGTCACTACCGGATCGCGGAGCGGAAGGCCGTGTTCGGGCAACCGGAGATCCGTTTGCACCTGCTGCCAGGCTACGGCGGCACACAGCGGCTGACGCGCCTGCTGGCGGACCGCGATGGCACCGAAGGCTTCGTCACCGCGATGGAGATCATCCTGGGGGGACGACAGGTCGACGCCGACGAGGCACTGGGCGCAGGGATCATCGACGAGATGATCACGGGCAACGACGACGTGATATCGCACGCCTGTGCGCTCGCTCGTGAATTCGTTCTCGACGACGACAGCCGGCTCGCGCGCGTCTTTGCCACCGTTCGGCAGCGTCGGCAGGCGTGGGAGCAGCCCGGCGCAATCGACGTCGAAGCGGCACTCGCGCTCCCGCCGATCACACGTCTGCTCGAGCAGGGGGAGCTGGTGGGCCGCGGAGCAACGACAGCGCGCGTGCTCGACGCCGTTCGCACCGGCTGGGCACAGGGCCTCGAAGCCGGACTCGCGCGCGAGGCGCGGTTGTTCGCCGAGGCAGTGACTGCGCCTGCCGAAGGCAAGCACGGCATCCGGGCGTTCTTCGATCGCCGCAGTGCTCCGCTTCCGACCAGGCGGCATCCGGAGTTCGACGCCGACACGCGCCGTGCGCTCGAATCGCGAGGCGAACTGCTCCCGGTTGGCGCGCCGTTCTTTCCGGGCTTCACGCCGATTCCGGAGTGGCAGTACGGGCAGGGCGTGGTGCGCGATGTAGCAACTGGCGCCCCGGCACACGGGGAACCGCGCGAGTCCGAACGGGAGATCATCGTGCCGGTAGACCGCATCGGTGCGAATGAGGCACTCGTGTATGTGCTCGCCTCCGAGGTCAACTTCAACGATATCTGGGCGCTCACCGGCATTCCCGTGTCACCATTCGACAATCACGATCTGGATTGGCAAGTCACCGGGTCGGGTGGCATCGGCCTCGTTGCTGCTCTGGGCGACGAGGCCAAGGCCGAAGGCCGGCTGCGGGTTGGTGACGCTGTCGCGATCTACTCTGGTCAGAGCGAGTTGCTCTCGCCGTTCGCCGGACGGGATCCGATGTCCGCCGATTTTCACATTCAGGGTTACGAAACCCGCACGGGAAGTCACCAGCAGTTCCTCGCCGTGCAGGCGCCACAGCTGCACGCGATACCGCAGGATCTCTCGTTCGAGGCTGCCGGCTCGTACATCCTGAACCTGGGCACCATCGTCCGCGCACTGTTCACGACGCTTCGCATCGAGCCGGGGCGCACGATGTTCGTCGAGGGCGCCGCCACCGGCACGGGACTCGAGGCCCTCAAGAGCGCCACCCGTCATGGCTGTGCGGTCACGGGCATGGTGTCATCAGCAGAGCGCGCCGCCACCGTCGCGTCGTACGGTGCGAAGGGTGCCATCAACCGTCGTGATGCGGGCGTCGCCGACTGTTTCACCATGGTGCCCGGCGGCGCAGACGCCATCCGGGCCTGGGAGGCTGCAGGCGAGAAGCTGTTGAATGCATTCCGGCAGCAGCACGGCGGACGGCTCGCGGACTATGCGGTGTCGCACGCGGGCGAACTCGCCTTTCCCCGCTCATTTCAGCTGCTCGCGGACGGGGGTGCCATCACCTTCTACGGGGCATCGTCCGGCTACCACTTCACGTTTGCGGGTAAACGCGGCGGCGCATCGGTCGAGAACATGCTTCGGCGCGCCGACATTCGTGCTGGTGAGCCGGTGCTGCTGTACTACGGTGTCGGCCTGCCCCCGGACGAGTTGATCGACACTGCAGGTCTCGAGGCGATCGAAGCGGTGGTCTCGCGCGGAGGACGTCTGTGTGTGGCCGCGCGTACGGACGCTCAGCGGGAGTTCGTGCTGTCGCTTGGATTCGGTGACGCGATGCGTGGTGTTCTTTCCATCGATGAAACGCTGCGCCGAAGTGCCGGCGAATTCGAATGGCCCGATACAATGCCGTCGCTACCCGACGTCAGGAAAGACACCTCCGCGTTCCGCGAGGCTGTGCGCGCGTTTCAGGAACGCACGATCAAGCCGTTCGGCAGTGCGGTCGGGCGCATACTCCGCGCGTCTGACAATCCGCGCGGCGCTCCATCCATCATCATCGAACGAGCCGCACACGACGCGCTCGCGGTTTCGACGTCGCTCGTGCAGCCATTCAGCGGACGCGTGGTGTATTTCGAGGACATGGCTGACCGCCGCTACAGTTTCTACGCTCCGCAGGTCTGGATGCGGCAGCGCCGCATTCTCCTCCCTACTGCCAGCATTCTCGGCACGCATCTGTGCAACGCCTACGAGGTCACGCGCATGAATGAGATGGTCGATGCCGGATTGCTCGACGTCACGACACCGACAGTCGTACACTGGAACGAACTCGCCGCCGCACATCAGGCGATGTGGGACAATGCACACGCCGGCGCGACGTATCTCGTCAACCACGCGCTGCCGGTCTTGGGGTTGCGCTCCGTCGATCAACTGTTCGAAGCCTGGGCTGCGCAGGAGCATACCCGATGACTGGCTCCAAAAAATTGGAAGATCTTTCCGATGCCCCAGAGGGCGCGTCATCGCGTGACCGGCGCCGTGCACCGCGTGGTCGTCTCGCGGGCAAGATCGCGCTGATCACCGGAGCCGCCGGAAACATCGGCACGGAAATCAGTCGTCGCTTCCTGGACGAAGGCGCGACGATCGTGATGATGGGTCGCGACCAGAAAAAACTGGAGGCCGCGAAGGTCACGCTGCGCGCGGACACGCACGCCGCCTCGAACCGTATCCACGTGCTTCCGCTCGACGCATCGGAGCCGGGCCAGGTGCGCGTTGCGGTCGCCGAGTTGTTGCGCCGCATCGGCCGCGTCGACGTGCTCGTGAACAACGCGGGCACCGCAGGGCCCAAGTGCAAACTCGAAGACCTGCCGCTCGTGCCGGGAGATCTGGCGGATCTGCGCGAGCGGGGCATCGAGGAGACGGAAACGGTAGGTGCCGCTGCACGCAACCTGCTCGGCCTGAGCTGGAATCTGGTGAAGGCGCTCTCGCCGCACCTGCAGGCAGGCGCAGCCATCATCAACGTGAGCACGATCTTCTCGCGCACACAGTACTTTGGGCGCACGGCCTACGTGGTGCCAAAGGCCGCGCTCAACGCGTTCTCTCGCCAGCTGGCGAGCGAGCTCGGTGGCCGCGGCATCCGCGTGAACACGGTCTTCCCCGGGCCGATCGAATCGCCACGAATTCGCACTGTCTTCGCTGCAATGGATCGACTGCGACGTGCCGATGATGGAACCACTGCCTCGGACTTCCTGGGATTGATGAGTCTCGCGCGAAATCCGGCGGTCGACGCGATGCGCCAGACTGAAAGCGGTCTTGTATCGCCCGCCGCGACGCCGACGAAAGGTTTCCCGACCGTGCGTGACGTCGCGAACACGATTCTGTTCCTGGCGAGCGACGAATCCGGAGCGATCAGCGGTCATAACTTCGAAGTGACGCATGGCATGGCGGTGCGGCAGGAATCGCGAAGCACTTGGGTCTCGCGGCCCGAGCTACGTACCGTCGACGGAACCGGTGTACGTGTTTTGGTCGCGGCTGGCGATCAGGTCACGGACGCGATCGCCGTGGCGCGCGTGCAGGCGGCGTGCGGCGCGGAGGTGCGACTCACGTTGGGCTCCGAAGAAGGTGTGCGTGCCGCCAACGATGCGCTCGGTGTGGACACCGCCGACACGCGTATCCAGGTGTCGCTCCTCGATCGCACGCGCCCCGCCACTGTCCAGGCATTCTTCGCTCGGCTGCTTGCAGAAGGCGAAGCGCTGCATGGGGCGATCGTCCTCCCCGCGTACGGGGCCTGGCGATTCCGGGGCCCGTTCACGACCATGGCCGACGGCGATGTCGACGCCTTCATCGATGGAGAGCTGGTGGGCATGCTCTCGCTGGCACGCGAACTCACGCGGATGTGGCGTGGCGCGGAGTCGCTCCGCAGCGCTCCGCGGGTCGTCTTCCTTTCGAACGGCGACGACGACGCCGGCAATGTCTATGGGGATGTGCTGCGCGCTGCGGCGGAGGAGCTGTGCCGCGTCTGGCGTGATGAATCCACCGAGCAGGAGCGGAGCGGCGATCGCCACTTCGTCGAATGGTCCAACCAGATCGTTCGGTGGAGCAGTCGCGACCCCGAGGCACTTCCGTTTGCGGCCGGTCAGGCTGCGCGTCTGCTGTACACGCGGCGACACATCCGGCAGGTCAATCTGTACCTGCCGGCGTCCGTCGTGGAAGCAACCGGATCACGCCGAGCAATTTTCGGTTGGATGGAATCGCTCATGGGGCTCCATCTCGGCAAGGTTGCGCTCATCACCGGAGGCTCGGCGGGTATCGGCGGCCAGCTCGGGCGTCTGCTCGCGATCTCCGGAGCACGAGTGATGCTCGTCGCGCGCCGCGCCGACCAACTCGACGACATGCGTCGCACCATCGTTCGGGAGCTCGAGGACATCGGCTACTTCGGCGCCGAAGATCGTGTCGCGATCCTGCCCGACATCGACGTCGCGGACGAGGCGTCACTTGGTCGCGCCGTCGACGCAACACTCGAAGCCTTCGGCCGGATCGATTACCTCGTGAACAACGCGGGCGTTGCGGGTGCCGAACAGATGGTGGTCGACATGGATGTCGACGCCTGGCGCAACACGCTGAACGCGAATCTGGTGTCCAACTACTCGCTCATCGAGAAAGTCGTTCCGGTGATGAAGCGGCAGGGAAGTGGGTACATCCTGAACGTGTCCTCGTACTTCGGCGGCGAAAAGTACGTCGCAGTGCCGTACCCGAACCGTGCGGATTACGCGGTGTCGAAGGCCGGCCAACGAGCCCTGACGGAGAATCTCGCTCGGTTCGTTGGTCCCGAGATTCAGGTCAACGCGATCGCGCCGGGTCCGGTCGACGGCGATCGTTTGCGAGGCGTCGGCGGCAAGCCCGGATTGTTCGAGCGCCGCGGCCGGCTCATTCTCGAGAATCGACGACTCAACAGCCTGTACGCGGCAGTCATCGAGGCGATTCACGCCGGCACGCCGGCCGGAGACGTGCTGCAGCACGTCGCGAGCAACGACGCCACCGCGCTGGCCGGATCGCCGGATGTACCGCCCGCGCTCCGGGTTTTTTGCGAGAAGCTGCTGCGCGACGGACGTGCATCCGAAGATGGCGCATCGAGCGCTCGATACCTCATGCACCGTTCGATTGCGCAGCGTCTCGTCGCCCGGCTCCGTCTTGGAGGGCGCTTCCTTGGTGAGAGCGATGCCGGTGCACGATTCGATGATGCCTGGATTCAGGCGCTGCCCGAGCCACCGGCACCGTTCGTCTCCAAGGATGATATCTCGCGCGAAGCAACGAAGATCGGCCAGGGTGTGCTCGGCATGCTTCACCTTCGCAACATGCCGACGGAAGTCGAGGTAGCGCTGGCCACCGTGTTCTTCCTATCCGATCGCGCAGTCAGCGGAGAGACGTTTCAGCCATCCGGTGGCCTGCATCAGGAGCGCACCATTACGGAGCGCGAGCTGTTCGGCAGGGCCAAACCCGAGCGCCTGGCCAAGATGCGTGGGAAGACGATGTGGCTCGTCGGTGAAACGCTCACGTCACATCTGGCGCGTGCAGCGCGCCTGGCGCTCGAGCAGGGAGACGTCGGCCGCATTGTATTGCTCACCCGCACTGCTGGCGCCGGGCAGGAGGTGCAATCACTTCTGCGCATCGTCCTGGGTGCGGAACGCATCGTGAACATCGTGGTCGGCGACGATCTCGAGAAAGGCATGGACGAGGCGCTCGGGTTGGCTGGCCCACCCACCGCGGTGGTGTCGACGCCGTTCATGCCACTCCCCTCGCAGATTTTCGGCGACGCTGGCGCGCCCGCGCTCGATGCGGCTGGCTTTGCCGCACTCGTGGAGGCGCACCTGACGCACCACTTCCGCGTGGCACGCAAGGTATCGCTGATGGATGACGTGCGGCTCGTGCTCGTCTCCCCGGACGTCCCCGTTCGCCCCACGCATGCAGAGTTCGCGCTCGCGAACTTCGTGAAGACCACGTTGCACGCGCTCACCGCCACGCTCGGCGTCGAGAACGAGCGGCTTGTGCACAATGTGCCGGTCAACCAGATCAATCTCACGCGTCGAGTGCGATCGGAGGAGCCGCGCGATCTGGCGGAGCAGGCCGAGGAGCAGGAGCGGTTCGCGCACGCCGTGTTGCTGGCGAGTGCGCCGCTCCCGGATGCCGAAAGCAGCCGCTATCGGGCACGCATCTATCGGGGGCTGGCGATCACGGTGTAGCCGCTATCTTTCGGCAATGTCAGACGTCGTTGCCCTCGCCACCGAACTGCTCTCTCTGGACTCCACGACGGGCCGCGAACGCGACGCCGTGGAGTTCGTCGCACGCTGGCTCGTTGCGCGCGAGTGGAACGTCACGCTTCAGGAGGTCGAGCCCGGCCGGTCCAACGTGTGGGCCACACGTCGCGGCGGCGGCGTGACGCTCTCCACGCACCTCGACACCGTACCCCCTTTCATCGGCCCGCGTCTCGAGGGCGATCGGCTGTACGGACGCGGATCGTCCGATGCCAAGGGAATCGCCGCCGCAATGCTCGTGGCCGCGCAGCGCCTCGCCGCAGCGGGCGAGGACCGCGTCGATCTGCTGTTCGTCGTCGGGGAAGAGAAGGGCTCCCCCGGTGCGCGCGCGGCGAATCGGCTGCCTGCGACGAGCAAATGGCTGGTGAACGGCGAGCCGACGGAGAGCAAGCTCGCATCCGGCGGCAAGGGTGCACTGCGCCTCATCGTGCGGGTGCGCGGCCGGGAAGCGCATTCGGCGTATGCGCACCTTGGCAGCAGTGCGCTCGAGCCGATGCTCGACCTGCTCCCGACATTGCGCACGCTCGCGCTGCCAATCGACCCGATCCTCGGTGACACGACGTACAATATCGGCGTGCTACGCGCAGGCACGGAGGCCAACATCGTGCCGGGTCTGGCAGAAGCGGAGTTGATGATTCGCCTCGTGGGTGACGCGGAGCCGGTGAAGCAGGCCTTCAATTCGTGGGCCGACGGACGTGCCGAACTGGTATGGGGCGCGCTTACGCCGGCCCAGCATTTCCACGTGAT
>DASQZA010000238.1:0-4307 GCA_035638935.1 Gemmatimonas sp.
CGCAGCGTGCGGCCGATGAGTGACACCATCACCGTTCGCGTGCGCATGAGCACGAGGACTTCGATGCCGCGCAGTCCGAGACCTTGCAGCCTGGAGAAGAGCACAGCGGTGCGGGCGCGTACCGCGGCGCGCCCGCGCGCAGGACCAGTGTGCGCCCCGCCACCGACCCAGTTGATATCCGGCTGCGGTTCGCCGTGCAGTCGCGCGCCCGGCGCCGGGTCGGGAACTGCAACCGGTGCCTCTCTTACGATGGCATGGCCGGACGGAGCAGCGCCGTCGAAGTCGAACCCCAGCTGCGAAAATTCCGTAGACGCCATGCCGCAATTTAGTCTCGTTGCGCGCAGGGCGTACGCAGGGCGTACGCAGGGCGGACGCAGGGCGGACGCACGGCGTGCGCTATCAGCCCGCTGGTGCCGTGGAGCGAACCACGTCGAGCATGTCGCGCAGCGCATCGAGTTGGTCGCCCGTGATGGAGTGCCCCAACCCCGGGTACACCCGCAGGTCGACGGCCGAGTCGAGCGCTGCAAAGATCCGGGCCGCTTCGCGCACCAAAGGCTCCGGGATATGCTCATCGGCATCACCGCAGGCAAGCAGCACCGGCGTACCCGCAAGCGAACCCAGGTCGTGACGCGGTTGAGCGGGATCACCGATGAGTGCTCCCGCCAGTGCGGCCACCCCACCGTAGCGCTCGGGGTGTCGTGCGACATACTCGAGTGCGAGGCACGCGCCCTGTGAGAAGCCGGCGAGCACGATGCGTTCTTTCGGCACACCGCCCGCGCACACGTACTGCACCGTCGCATCGATGGCCTCCAGCGCCGACGAAAGCCACGGTTCGTTCTGCAGTACCGGCGCCAGAAAGCGCTGGGGGTACCATTCGCCCCCTGCCGCGCGCGGAGCGATCACGAACCCATCGCTGGCACCTGCTGCCCGCGCAACGGGGAGCATTCCCTCCGGAGTCCCGCCGCGCCCGTGCACGAGGATGATCGCATACGACGCGATGTCCAGTGGCACACCGGCTGTCGATGCGGACTGCCCCGCGTGGGGGTCATCAACGTATGTCATGCTATGCTTTCCTCTGCGGTGGCCTGCAACGCACCGCGTGGGTGCGATAGCACCCCCACGTCGGCATCACTACCATCGGTTGGCCACGTCGCGCGCTCGATCGGCGAGAGACGGCGCGTGATATCTGCGCGCTGGTGCTCGAGCCACGGCGGCAATTGCAGGGTGGTACCGGTCGTCTCGACAGGTTCGTCGCTGAGGAAGCCAGGTCCCATCGTCGCCAGCTCCACGATGTGTCCATCCGGATCGCGTGTGTACACGCTGCGAAAGTAAATACGATCCATCACCGGTGAAGCTGGCAGTCCTGCACTCAGTAGCCGGTCACGGAACTCGGCCTGCGACACATCATCTGCCACGGCAAGTGCATAATGGTGCCCCTGCCCGGTTCCCATCTGTGCTCGCCGGTCCGATGGGTCGCGCTCGAGGTACGTGATCAGCGAACCCGGACGTGCATCCGGCGTACCCCACGACCAGTGCCGCTTGCCGGGATCGTCGAAATTTTCGGTCCGCTTCACCAGCGACATGCCGAGGGTGCCCCGCAAGAACTCGTCGGTGCGTTCGATGTTGGATGTCATCGCGGTGATGTGATGCATGCCGCCGAGCAGCGACATGCCTGCATCGACGCGCTCCACGGGCTCTGGCCACGTGAGTGCAGCAATGGCGGCTTCATCGCGGCCGCCCCGCACGAGCGCTCCTGGAGGCGTGCGCTGCGCAATCTCTCCGGAGAGTTCGTCGACGAGCATACCCGGACCGTCCGTCGCGATCTCTAGGATCACACCGTCCGGATCGCGGAAATAGATCGAGGTGAAGTAATGCCGATCGTACGGACCAATGACGCGCAGGCCGAAGTCGGTCAGGCGCCGCTTCCAGCGCAGCAGTGCGTCCCGATCGGCGACTCGCAGCGCGAAGTGATGCGTACCGCCGATACCGGGGCGTCCTCGAGGCGCGCGCGGCCATTCGAAGAACGTGACGACGGTGCCGCCGCTCCCGCGTTCGTCGGCGAAGTAGAGATGATAGCTCCCGGGATCGTCGAAGTTCACTGTGGTCTTGACGAGCCGGAGCCCCAGCACCCGCGTGTAGAAATCGGTCGTGCGCTGCGCATTCGACGCCACGAGCGTGATGTGGTGCAGTCCGAGAATGCTGCTCGCCGCAGCGGTGCTGCCGGTCATTGTCCGCTCCTGCCTCGTCCGAGGCGTTAGTATCTCAGTACTAAGATACATCGACCTCTATCGTACGCAAGGTCAGCTGGCGAAGCGTCTCTCGCGCGCAACCACGGTCTCATGCTGCATGGCGAAGGAGCCCTGCTCACTGTCGAAGTGCCATACACGTACCGCGACCTCGGCCTTCGAGGCCTCGATGATGTTCAGTGAGGCCACGCGCTTGCCGCGTGCACGGTTCGACAGCGTATTCGCGGTGCTGACCAGCAGCGGGCCGGAGCGCGTTGACACCACCTCGGCGCGCTCTTCATGGTCGTGTCCCGTGCACACGACGTCCACGCCCATCGCCCCGATGCGAGCCAGGGCCACCTCCGGACGTGCCAGGCCCCAGCGGTTCGAAAGCTTGCCGCGCACCACGTTGTGATGCAGCACCAGCACGCGCAGGTCGCCGTCGGGCGTCGCGTCGATCCGGGCAGCGGCGTCGACAAGCTGTTCGTTCGTCAGTCCTCCCTTTACGCGGAGGTCCCGGGGATTCCATGTGAGCGTCCATGGCATGACGCCTCCCGCTGAATTGAGTCCGACGATGGAGACGCCCGGCAGTCGCAAGGTGGGCTCGAGCTCTCGCGCAATCACACGTCGCCATTCGGCATGCACGCGCGCCGCGCCGCCGAGTCCCAGCGGTGCGCGCCACCACTGCGCGTCGTGGTTCCCGGGCACCACGAGCACCGGGGCAACGTTTTCGAGTCGGCCGAGCAGTCCGCGCGCCGCGAGGAACTCGGGCGCACGTGCGCGTTGCGACAGATCGCCCGATACGATGATCGCATCGAACGGCGTCTCACTCGCTGCAGTCTCCGCCGCCAGCGCTTCGGCAGCGGCGACGTGGGCCTCGACGTACGAGCGCCCGAAGTGGATATCGGATATGTGCAGCAGCCGCACACCGGCATCGGCCGGCCGCGGGCCGCGCACTACGGGGTCGTGAACGTTGGTCAGCGGAGCCGCGCGATGACCGCGTCGGTAAACTCATCGGTCGACGCCGTGCCGCCGAGATCGCGCGTGAGCGTGACACCGTCGCGGATGGTGCCTTCGAACGCGGTGCGGATACGCGTCGCCATTGCGCGCTGATCGAGATGCTCGAGCATCATGCACGCCGCCAGAACCAATGCCCCCGGATTCGCGACGTTCTTCCCGGCGATGTCGGGCGCCGTGCCATGCACGGCTTCGAAGATCGCTGCCGACGTTCCGATGTTGCCACCCGGTGCGAGTCCCAACCCTCCGACCAGCCCCGAGATCTCGTCCGACAGAATGTCGCCGAAGAGATTCGTCGTCACGACCACGTCGAATGACTCGGGCCGCATGACGAGGTGCATCGCCATGGCGTCGATGATTCGCTCCTCGAACTGCACGCGGCCCTCGTACTCGCGCGCCACCATGCGCCCGACGTCGAGGAAGAGGCCCTGTGAAAACTTGAGGATGTTCGCCTTGTGTACCAGGGTGACTTTCTTGCGCCCGTGGGCCAGCGCATACTCGAAGGCATAGCGTACGATGCGTTCGGATCCGAAGCGTGTGATGATCGCCACGGATTCCGCGGCCGCTTTCGGATCGTCGCCGATTCGTACATAGTGTTCGACGCCGATGTACAGGCCTTCCGTGTTCTCGCGTATCAGGACGATGTCGACATTGTCGAATCGTCCCGGCACGATGGTATAGGCCGGGCGCACGTTCGCATACAGGTCGAACGTTTTGCGAAGTGCCACGTTAATCGAGCGGAATCCCTCCCCTACCGGTGTCTCCAGCGGCCCCTTCAACGCGATGCGCGTACGCTTGATCGAATCGAGCGTGGCGTCAGGAATCGGATCATTCCAACGAGCAACACCTGCCATGCCGGCAACCTGGCGGTCCCATTCGATGTCGGCGCCAGCCGCGGCGAGGATGCGTACGGTCGCTTCGGCGATGGACGGGCCGATACCGTCGCCGGGGATGAGTGTCACTGGGATTGGCATGGCTCAAAGATCGCCGGCGGACGCCGTCGGGTGAAGCGGAGGGGACGCGCCCGTCCGCATTCGCACCCAGAATCACACCCACCATTGACAG
>DASQZA010000239.1:0-2478 GCA_035638935.1 Gemmatimonas sp.
GCAGTCACTCTCGCGGCGTCTCGAGCGTCAATTGGGTGTGGAGCACCGCTCACCGCAGGTGATCGTGCTGCGCGACGGCAAACCGACGTGGCACCGCGCCGGATCGCGCGTCCGGCTGGATGCGCTGGAGTATGCGGTGAACGCCGCACAGTAGCGGCGCTGTAGCGAGACACTGCAGGTCGATCGGCTCGTCGTCAGGCTCGACACAGGACAAAACGAATGCGAATGCTCCGTACGAGGACACGACTCGTACGGAGCCTTTCAATGCTCGACGGGCCTCGAACGCGAGGCAAAGGGCGCGAGGCGTGAGTGCGGAATCCCAGCCGGCGCGGTGGACCTGCAGACCCTGCAGTCTGGCACCCACTCACCACAGCCGGTAGCTTCGGTGACGAACGACTCACTGGAGCTGGAGCTGGCTGCAACATCTGATGGAATCGTGGAACCCCTGAACGGACGCTACGTCGTCGAGCGCGAGCTCGGGCGGGGTGGCATGGCCGTGGTGTATCTGGCGACCGATTCCACCACCGGCGAGCAGGTTGCCCTCAAGCTGCTCGACCAGGAGGTCGGTGCGGCGCTTGGCGCCGAACGGTTCCGCCGTGAAATCCGCATCGCGTCGGGACTGACGCACGCGAACATCCTGCAGGTGCTGGACGCCGGCGAATCGAACGGCCAGCTGTATTTCACCATGCCGGTGGTGACCGGGCAATCGCTCCACGCGCGACTGGAACGAGAGGAGCAGCTTCCGGTCGACGAAGCGGTGCGCATTACGCGGGAAGTCGCGGCAGCACTCGCGTACGCGCACGAGCGCGGCATCGTGCACCGCGACATCAAGCCCGAGAACATCCTCATGCAGGATGGCGTGGCGCTGCTCGCGGATTTCGGCATCGCGCGGGCCAGTTCCGACCTGCGCGCGACGCAGATGCTCACGCGCACCGGCATGAGCCTCGGCACGCCGACGTACATGAGCCCCGAGCAGTCGACGGCGGATCGTGAACTCGATGGACGGACCGACCAGTACAGTCTCGCGTGCGTTCTCTACGAGATGCTGGCCGGCCAGCCGCCATTCACGGCAAAGAACGCGCAGGCGTTGATGGCGCGGCACCTGATGGAGCCGGTGCCGTCGATCTCCATCGTGCGCGATACAGTGCCAGAGCAAGTGGAGGACGCGATCATGCGCGCACTTGCCAAGGCTCCAGCGGATCGCTTCGCGACCATCGCACAGTTCGCGGAGGCACTCGGCTCGCCGGACACGTGGACTCGCTCCAGCGGCGCGCGCACCCGCCTGTACACCACGATGCACACGGTGCCGAAGAAGCGATTCATGACGCGCACGCGCATCAATGGCGCGCTTGCATCGCTCGGCCTCGTGGCAACGGCGTTCGTCGGCATCTGGTTTTTCAATCGCCCGCGCGCCGTGAAGCCTGCGGTGCTGCTCGCGATCGCTCCCTTCAATCCATTGCGTTCGGAGTATGCGCTCTGGCAGGAAGGCATGGTCGACCTGCTCGCCCGCAATCTCGACGGGGCCGGACCGCTCGGTACCGTCACGCCTGCCGTTGCCATTCGCGGGTGGAACGGCCGCAAGGCCGACCGCACGTCGGCACGCGAGTTGGCTGTGCGTACAGGCGCCCAGTACGCGGTGTATGGCTCCATAAATGCCGCTCCCGGCAGTCTCGTCCAGCTCAGCGCGTCGCTGCTCAACGTGAGCAACGACAGCCTGTGGGATGGCACCTGGACTGGCGTCGACGTGCAGCAACTCGCCGATTCCGCGACGCGCTTCGTGCTCGGCCGCCTGGGCGAGAGTTATCCGGGGGGATCCGATCGTAGCCGCTCGCTCGGTGCCACGTCACTGGAGGCGCTCAAGCTTTTTCTGCAAGGCGAACAGCAGTTCCGGCGCACGTCGTGGGAGCCTGCGCTTGCCTCGTACTCCCGGGCCGCCGCGCTCGATACAGGCTTTGCGCTGCCATTGCGGCGCATGGGGCAGATCATCGCGTTCCAGCGCGACAACTCCGACTCGCTTGGCCTCTCGTACGCGTTGCGCGCAGGACAGCTCAACCACGGGCTCGCCCCACGCGACAGTTTCCTCGTCGCCGCCGATTCCCTGTTCGCGGCACTCGCGCAGCGCCAAAGCGAGCTGTCCGACTGGCCGAAATTGCGACGCCTGTTTGCTACGCTCGACACTGCGACCCGGCGCTATCCCCGCGATCCGGAGGTGTGGTATGCGATGGGCGAGGCGCGTGAGCATCTCGGCTATGGCACCGCTGTCGACGTCACCGACGAGCAGGTGTTCGAGGCGTTCGAGAAAGCGATCGCGCTCGACTCGGGCTTCGCACCCGCGTACATCCATGGCGTTGAGCTCGCGTTTCGCTTGCGCGGGCGCGATGCGGGCCGCCGCTACGCCGACGCGTACCTCGCGCTGCAGCCGACTGACCGCGATGCCGAAGGCATTCGCCTGGTGGAGCGCCTCACCAGTCCGGCAAT
>DASQZA010000240.1:0-3087 GCA_035638935.1 Gemmatimonas sp.
CGGTGGCTGAGCGTGTCGCCCGCGGCATCACGCGCTCGGTGAAGGGCGTGAAGATCGTGCGGAGCGGCGACGACGAGATCGACAGCGAATCAGGCGAATCTGACACGGAGAGCGCGAGCACCGACAAGTCACGCTTCGACGTGCAGCGCATCATCGTGCGCTTCGACCATGACCGTTGCACCATCAGCGCAGACAGTTCCGGTGAACTGCTGCACCGTCGTGGATGGCGTCAGGCCGTGGCAAAGGCACCGCTGCGGGAGACGCTTGCGGCGGCGATGATCGCCGCGTGCGAGTGGAACGGAGAAGTCCCGCTCGTCGACCCGTTCTGCGGATCGGGCACCATTGGCATCGAGGCAGTGCTACGCACCCGCAACATCGCGCCGGGGCTCACGCGGGCGTTCGCGATGGAGCTCTGGCCCGGCACCAGTGCCACGATGGTGAAAGGTGCGCGGGATATCGCGCGTGCGGCAGCACGGACCGGCACTGGCGTGCCAGTCGTGATGAGCGACCGGGATGAGGGCGCGGTGCGCGCAGCGCGCGCGAACGCCGAACGTGCGGGGGTGCTGGGCGACCTGACCATCGAATGCCACTCGCTGTCGGACACGGTGTTGCCGAACATTGGCGACACTGGTCTGGTGCTCACCAATCCGCCGTACGGGCTGCGCGTGAGCGACGCGCTCGACTTGCGCGGGTTGTACGCGCGGTTGGGTGATGTCGTGCGCGAGGGCGGCCGCGGGTGGCGGCTCGCCCTGCTGGTGCCGGACCGAAAGCTTGCGGGACAGGTGAAGCTCCCGATGAAGCCGGTGCTGCGCACGACGAACGGCGGGATCCCGGTGTCGGTGGAGCTCACCAAAGCTGCGAAGAGTGCGAAGCGCGAGGGGGCAGCTACGCCCGAAACCAGTCCGCGCGCCACACCTTCACCTTCCCCTTGATCTCCTTGGGCGCGATGGCGGGGTTCGCGATGATCTCACGCACGAGTGCGGGGACTTCTGCATCGCTCGCAAAGCGCAGTGCCACCAGATGCCCCGCCCTGATGCTGCCGATGTGCGGCTGCAGGTCGGCGGGGAGAATGGTGGCGAGGCGCAGCCGCTCCTCGAGACGGATCACGCGGTCCTGCACTTTGAGCGCCATCAGCCGGCTCATCGCCACGCCAGCGAACAGTGCGAGCGCACCAACGACCGTGAACGCGCGGTCCGCGCCGGGCGCCGCGACGAGCCGCTGAATCGCCCAGACCAGGTAGATGATCGCGAGCGGTGACGCAAAGAAGTGAAAGCCGGGCGTCCACTGTGTGTGATTCGCGAAATTCTGTGGGCGTTCAGTGCTCATTGGTCGGTGCAGGAAGTTGGGAATGAGAGCAACAGCGCGTCGATGGCGCGTACGGCTGCGCTGAAACGTGTACTCCAGTCACCGGAAATGGTGAGGACCGGCGCGGGGGACCGTTCGAGTACGGCGACGAACAGCCCGTGCAGCTCCTCACGACGGTCGCCGCGATCGCGCACGCCGTCGGCCGTCCACGGGACGTCGATGTCGAGCAGCAGGTACAGATCGGGCGCGCGCGCGACGGCTGCCTCCTCGATGAACGCGGGGCACTGCCCGAAGTAATGGTGGCAGTACACGACGGTGCTGGTGAGATCGGTATCACCGATCATCAACAGCGCGCCATCAGTGCGCGCCTGCGCCATGTATTCGTCCTCGAGTCTCATCTGCCCTTTCGCGATGGGCCCGTGATCACGAAAGTCGAGTGGAGCGCCCTTGGCCGAGGCGTATTCCCGCACAAATTCGGGCACGAACCTGACGTGGTAGTGGGCTGCAAGCGCTGCGGCGAGCGTCGTCTTGCCGACCGACTCCGAGCCGGTCAGGACGACGCGTGCGGGGCCCGCGCGAGCGATCGTTTCCATTGCACGTGTCCGAGAACTGCGAGTGCGAGATAGACGGCGTAGAGCAGGGCCGTGAGGCGGAGCCCGCGCGCAGCGAAGAGACCAACGTACGCGATGTCCGCGATGATCCAGATGGTCCAGTTGCCAAGATACTTGCGGGTCATCATGTACTGCGCGACGAGACTGGTCGCGGTGAGCGCGGCATCGAGCAGCGGCGATCGCGCCCCGGGAATGTCACGCGTGATGGCCCAGAGCAGGAGCCACAAGGCAACACCGGCCATGGCCAGCAGGACCCGCTCGTGCGGGGGCGTGCGGCTGACTGCGAGGGTGCTCGACGCAAGCTCCGACGTCGTGCCAGGGTTCGCTCGACTGCCGCGTATCCAGTGCCACCAGCCGTACACGGACAACACGAGGTACACGCACTGCAACCCGGTATCGGAGTACAGACCCTCGCGCGCGAAGACGGCGATGTAGAACCCGGACGTCACGATGGCGAGGGGCCAGTTCCATACGCTCTCGCGTGTGACGAGATACACGCAGACGACACCGGACACGAAACCCGACAGCTCGGTCCATGAGCTGCCGTGCGCGAGGAGCCAGGCGCCGACATCGGTCATGCGCGAATGTTAAACCACGAACGGCGACCGCGTCTCACGCAGAGGTCGCAGCGAGCGCAGAGGGACGCAGAGAACAGCAACCGCAACCGCGGTTCACGCGGAGATCGCGGAGGGGCGGAGGGACGCGGAGAACAGCGAACGGCAACGGCGAACCGCGTCTCACGCAGAGGTCGCAGAGCACGCAGAGGAACGCAGAGGCTAGGCTCCGGCGAGGTCGGTGTAGCGACTTTTTATAAGTGGTGGTTCCGTGGCATGCGACGGACCCCACCATTCCAGAAGAGTGAGCTGCAACAGCCCCGCCGGATGACGCGCCTCCGCGTCCCTCCGCGGTTCTCCGCGATCTCCGCGTGAGCCGCGGTTGCTTTGGCCGTTGCCGTTGTCTGCGTCCCTCTGCGCTCTCTGCGACCTCTGCGTGAGGCGCGGTTGCAGTTGCCGTTGCCATGACGGCAGCCACACGCCTACTCGCCAGACAACCACGCAATTAACGTTCATGCACATGACCGGGGTGCCGGCGCCGCTTCTGTGCGCTGGCTGAGAGAGTCCCGCTGAACCTGATCCGGTTCGTACCGGCGTAGGGAGTCCAACGTGCTTCA
>DASQZA010000241.1:0-5677 GCA_035638935.1 Gemmatimonas sp.
GACATGTCCTCGAGCGCTTCGGCGCCGCGTCGCAGCGATTCGCGACGAGCGAGGCGTGCTTCCTCGTGATGCGCCTGCTCCGGGGCGAAGTTGAACCACGTGATGAGTGGCGCGAGCGACAGCCCCTGCAGCACCAGCGTCATCGTGATGACCACCATCGTGATGACGATGATCTCGTCGCGGAAGGGAAAGGGCGCGCCGGTGCCAAGTTGCAGCGGGAGTGCGAGTGCGGTAGCGAGTGATACGATGCCGCGCATGCTCGTCCACGACACGAGAAACACCGGCTTCCAGTGCGGCAACGGGTCGCGTCGCCGTAGGTCGCTGTCGAGCCATCGGGGCAGCACCGTCGCGACGGGCACCCACACCAGGCGCACGGCGATGACCACCAGACCGATTAGCACGCCGCTCCACGCGATCTTCCACAGGTCGAAGTCCCGCGGCGACTTGAGCAGATCGGCGAATTGCAGACCGAGCAGCAGGAAGATCATCGCGTTGAGCACGAACACGATGAGGTCCCACACCGCGCGGGAGTAGATGCGCGATTGCGGCGAGACCGCGGTCGAGAGGTGCTGCCGCGTGTACAAGCCGCCCGCGACACAGGCGAGCACCGCCGAGACGTGCAGCGATTCGGCGGCGATCCATGCGACGTAGGGGCCCGCGATCGTCAGCAGGGACTCCGCCATTGCATCGTGCGTGCGACGTGCGGCAAGGATGATGAGCCAGCCGACCAGCAGTCCGATCGCCGTGCCGACACCCGCGTCGATGAAGAAGCGCACCACCGACTCGCCGAGGCTGAACACTCCGGTCACTGCTGCAGCCACAGCGGTGCGGTAGAGCACGAGTGCGGATGCATCATTCACCAGGCTTTCGCCTTCCAGCAGCACGATCACGCGCCGGGGAACCGGCAGCCGGGACACGATCGCCGCCGCTGCAACCGCATCGGGAGGAGAGACGATCGCGCCGAGCGCCACGGCGACAGCCCATGGCATTCCGGGGAGGAGCGCCCGGGCCGCCAACGCCACGACGGCTGAGGTTGCCAGCACCAGTCCTACTGCAAGGAGACTGATCGGCCGGATATTTGCCTTGAATTCACGAAGCGACGTGAAGAATGCCGCCCCCCAGAGGATCGGGGGGAGGAATACGAAGAAGACGACGTCGGGGTCCAGCTGCGGAACCGCTACCGCTGGGGAAAGGCCGACGAGGAGACCCGCGATGACTTGCAGGACGGGTGGCGGGACCGGAAGTCGGCGCCCGAACGCAGTGAGCGCGACGACGACCGCGGCGAACGCGATCGCGAATATGACTGGGGGAAAATGCGGCATTGCCGTGAATTTGCCTGCGGCACAGTCGTCCCCGCCAGCGACGTCGATGGCGATCCCCCTGATTTCCGTCGACCCTCGGGCTCACGGCGTGCGACGCACGTGAGCAGCGGCCGCGACGCCACGGTGCTCCTCGTCGAGAACGACCTGGATTCGGCCGCGAACATGTCGCGGCAGCTCGAGCAGCTCGGCCGCTCCGTCTTCGGAAAGCCGGTAATCGTCCATCATTGTCGCACGGTGAACGAGGCGGCCACGCTGGCTGCGCTTGCGCCGGCACTCGCACTCGCGCCTGCGCTCGTGCTGCTCGACCTGCACGCCGCGGACAGCGACGGCCTGCAAGGGCTCATGCGACTCCGTTCGATCTTCGGCGCACCGATCATCGTGATGAGCCGGACGACCGATCCGCAGCTGGCTGCTCGCGCCATCAGGGCCGGTGCGCAGGATTTCCTGACGAAGCCGGTTTCGGTCGACGCCGACATGGGGCGCGCCGTGGCGATGGCGGTGGAGCGCGACCGAATCGATCGCGAGCAACAGGCGCGATTGCACGATGCCCAGCGATCGGCCGAGGCGCGCGAGCATGCCGTTCGTGTCGTGTCGCATGATCTGCAGAATCCGCTCAATACGCTCAGGCTATGCACGAGCGCTCTGCGTGATCGAAGCCAGCCGGCGCCCGCACAGGCACCGGACCTGATCGACGTGATCGAGCAATCGGTGGAGTGGATGCGGCAACTCACCACGGATCTGCTCGATCGAACGAGTCTCGATGCTGGCATGCTCGTGCTTCGCCCCGAGTGGACGAACATCGAGGCGCTGCTTCTGCACATCGACACGATCCTCGCAGCGTCCGCGCATGAGCACGGTGTCTCGCTGGTCATCGAGTGTGCGGGTGCGCTGCCGCCACTCGAGGTCGATCCGCGTCGCCTGCGGCAGGTACTGTCGAACCTCGTGGGAAACGCGATCGCGTTCACTCCGCGAGGCGGGCAGGTCGTGCTTTCGGCGGCACTCGCGGTGCGGGCGACGCAGGCCAGCAACCGGGACAGTGTCCACGAGACCGTGTCGCGTCATGGCGTGCGTTTCACGGTCACCGACACAGGTCCCGGCATACCGGTTGCGGAGTTGGCACGGTTGTTCGACTGGTCGTGGCGGCTCCCCCGCCGAGGCAACGCGGGTTGGGGGATGGGCCTGGCGATCGCAAAAGGACTCGTCGAAGCGCATGGCAGCGCCCTGCACGTGAGCAGCGTCGAGGGTGCCGGTACCACCTTCTCGTTCGTGCTACCTCGGCGATCGCGGCTGATCATGCCGAGACCCGCCCTCTCCCACATGCAGGAGTCGTCCTGAACAACCCCATGATGATCCCGTCGATCGGCGACGACTCTTTCGACGCGAACTCCATCGGCGTCGGCATCGAGACGCCTGGGCACGGGCCACTGAGCGGTGGCCAACGCCCGATCCGCGTCGTGCTCGCCGACGACCATACGCTCGTCCGTCAGGGGATGCATCTGGCACTCCAGTCCACGTCCGACATTCAGGTCGTCGGAGAAGCGTGCGACGGTGAGGGCGCAATCGACCTCGTGCGCGCGCTCGACGCGGATGTGCTGGTGCTCGACCTCACGATGCCTGGTATGGACGGCATGGCCGTGCTCCGCGCGCTCGGCGATGCCCACGCGACCGTCCGGGTGTTGGTCGTGACGATGCATTCCCAGGAGCAGAATGGCCTCGAGACGCTTCGCATCGGGGCGCGGGGATTCCTGACCAAGGACGCGTCTGCGGGCGAGCTGGTGCACGCGATTCGTGAGGTGGCAGCAGACCACGTATATGTCCGGGCCGATGCGTTGCATGCTGACGACGGCGACTCGGCGCGCCTCAACCCCGCCCGCCAACGCTTTGCCTTGCTGAGCAAGCGGGAGCAGAGCGTGGTGCGGATGGTCGCCGAAGGCTTCTCGGGAGTGGAAATCGCCGCGCATCTCGGGATCAGCACGAAGACCGTGGACGCCTACAAGCAGCGAGCCCAGGACAAGCTCGGCATCACCCATCGCACCGAGTACGTGCAGTTCGCGGTGCACGCTGGGCTACTCGCAGACGCCAGCCGCCAGGCGTGAGGCTCAAGAGCGCGCGCACTGGCGTCTGGCGCCTGGCGCCTGTCGTCTGAGTAATCACAGCATTTCCGCCCCAGATGCGTAGATTGGGGATGACCACGCGTCCCAGCTCCCTCCTTTGGGATCGCGGTGGTCCCGGCAAAGGGCAGTGTTCCTGAACCGAAACCGATGATGGAGTTCAACAGCATGCATCAGGGCGTAGCGCGGGTCGTCATGTTCTCCGGATTCGCATCGGCACTGGCCTTCACGTCGGGTCCGACAGCCGCGAGCGATCCGAAGACGGTTTCGCGACCGGTGCCGGCCAAGGCGTCTGTCTCCGTTCCGCCATCCGTTCCGGTCGCGGGCCGTGCATCTGCGGTGCATCCGGTGCGACGGATCGCGCGCGTTCATACGGTCACGAGTGTGCGTGGTATCTCGACCCCCGCACTCACCGCCGTCGTGCAGCGCTACTGTGCGTCGTGCCATAGCCCGACACAGCGCAAGGGCAACCTGTCGCTCAAGGAGTACGACGTCGATGCGGCGGCGACCGACGTCGCGACATCGGAGAAGATGATCCGCAAGCTGCGCGCGCAGATGATGCCGCCGCCCGGATCGCGCAAACCCGGTGGTGATACGTTGCTCGCGCTCGTCGAAGCGCTCGAGACGATCATCGACAAGGCAGGCCCGCCGAGTCCTGGCTCCCGCTCGTTCCAGCGTCTCAACCGGCCCGAGTACGAGCGCGTCGTCCGCGACCTGCTCGGCGTCGAAGTGAATGCAGGCGACTATCTCCCGCTCGACACGAAGAGCGCGAACTTCGACAATATCTCGGACGCGCAAGCACTGTCGCCGACGCTGCTCAACTCGTTCCTGAATGCCGCGGCGGCCGTGAGCCGGATGGCGGTCGGCGACCGCAACGCCGCGCCGAGCCAGACCACGTACAAGACGTCGCCGTTCGCATCGCAGCACCCGTGGGATCATGTCGATGGCGCGCCGTACGGTACGCGCGGCGGCATCGTCGCGATGCACACGTTTCCCGCCGATGGCGAGTACGAGTTTCGCTTGAACGTGGCCGGCGGTATCGGCACGCGCCTCGAAGATCTCGATGTTTCGATCGATGGCGAGCGTGTCGCATTGCTCAAGTACGAAAAGGGCATCGCGCGCAACAATGCATCGGCCGATGCACCGAACGGCCAGGACTACGTGCGCACGGAGCCGATCAAGGTGAAGGCGGGGCAGCGTCGCCTCTCCGTTGCGTTCGTGCGCCGCACCGATGGGCCGTACGAGGATCTGATCAAGCCGCACGAGTGGTCGCGCGCTTCGGCTGGTACCGCCGCAGCCGGCACCACGGAGCCGCCCGCCTTGGTGGAAGTGCTGGTGGCCGGCCCGCAGAACGTCACGGGGATTTCCGACAACGCGGGGCGCCGAAAAGTCTTTACGTGCGCGCCGACGGCAAAGGCGGCTCAGCGTGCCTGCGCCGATGCGATCATCACGCGGCTGGCCACGCAGGCCTACCGCCGCCCGCTGCAGGCCCGTGACCGCGCCGCGCTCCTCGCTTTTTACGACGAGGCCGCAGTCGGCCCGAACGGTTTTGAAGTCGGTGTACGGACCGCGCTGCAGGCAATGCTCGCCAGCCCGTACTTCGTCTTCCGTTTCGAGACTGCTCCAGCCGGGGTCGCCGCTGGCAAGGATTACCAGATCACCGACATCGATCTCGCGTCTCGGCTGTCGTTCTTTCTCTGGGGCACCATGCCCGACGACCGGTTGCTCTCGTTGGCGCGGCATCAGCAGCTCTCCAAGACTGCGACGTTCAACGCGGAAGTGAAGCGCATGCTCGCGGATCCGCGCTCCGACGCGCTGTCGACCCGCTTCGCGGCGCAGTGGTTGCGCCTGCAGGATCTCGAGAAGGTGCACCCGGACGCGTTCCTGTTCCCCGACTACGACCTGTATCTCGCCAACGCGATGCAGCGCGAAACGGAGCTGCTGTTCAGCGACATCGTGCGGAACGACCGGAGCGTGTTCGACTTGTTCACCGCGGACTACACGTTCGTGAACGAGCGTCTCGCGAAACATTATGGCATTCCGAATGTCTCGGGCTCGGGCTTCCGTAAGGTCATGTACGCCGACGATACGCGCCGTGGCCTGCTCGGTCACGGCAGCGTCCTCGTGCAAACATCGCTCGGCAACCGCACGTCGCCAGTGCTACGCGGAAAATGGGTGATGGAAGTGCTGATCGGCATGCCGCCCCCGCCGCCGCCGCCGAACATTCCCGACCTCGAGGAAACG
>DASQZA010000242.1:0-7947 GCA_035638935.1 Gemmatimonas sp.
AGTCGCAGTTCGGTGTCGGCGACGACTGGCCGTTCACCTACGATGATCTCGATCCGTTCTATCAGGAGGCCGAGGAACGCATGGGTGTGGCCGGCGAGCAGGGTCCAGTCGCACTCGACCCTCGTGGCAAGCCATATCCCCTCCCGCCCTTGCCGGTGAACTACAACCTGCAACAGCTGCAGGCGTGGGCCGGCAAGATGGACATCCCGGCGTGGAGCACGCCGTCGGCAAAGAACTCGATCGCGAATGCGGGACGCGCGCAATGCCAGCGCTGCGACACATGTTATCCCGTGTGCCCGACGGGTGCGAAGTATTCACCCGACTTCACGTGGGATGCACTCGTTCGCGACAAGAAGGTGGAGCTCGTGACCGACACGCTCGTGCGCCGGCTCGAGGCCGATCCGAAAACCGGACGCATCGTGCGCGCGTCGGCGAACAGAACCGACAAGGCGGGCGAGCCCGTCACGATCACTGCGCGCACGTTCGTGCTGGCGGCCGGTTTCGCCTGGTCGCCGCATCTCCTGTTGCTCTCGCGCGATGCCGCGCATCCGGAGGGATTGGCGAATCGCAGCGGAAACGTCGGGCGCTATCTCGCAGGCCATCGCAATGTGAATGCCTATCTGCGTTTGCCCATGGAGCTGTACCCCGGCATCAATGCGCAACATTCGCTCGTGTCGAAGAAGTTCATGCGGCCCGCACGTGGCGGTCGGTACTTGCGCCACGACTTGCGCCTCTGGGAGTCGAGCGTGGGACGCGAGCCGCGCTTGCGCGGCGACAAGGGCGAGCTGTTGCTCGGCGATACGTTGTTGAACGACTGGAAAGCGCGAGCCAAGGGCGCGACGGCGCGCGTGCGCGGCTACTACGACGTGCTCCCCGACCGCGAGAGCAGGCTCACGCTCGATGCGACGCGCAAGAACCGGTTCGGTGACCCGATGCCGTTTCTTGCCTTCCGTGATGCACCCGAGAGCGCCGTGCTCAAGGAGTGGCAGGAGGAGCAGCTGCGCACGCTCTTCCGCGAGATGGCGAAAGCCGGCGGCGGCGAAATCTTGCGCATGGAGAACAGCGCGAACGACCTCGGACAGGAGCATCCCGCTGGTGGATGCCGCATGGGCAACGATCCGGCCACGAGTGTCGTGAATGCGTGGGGCCAGGCGCACGATCACGAGAACCTGTGGGTCGCAGGCGCACCTGCTCAGGTCAGCGCATCGTGCTGCAACGGCACCCTCACGTTCGCTGCAGTCGGGCTTCGCACGGCATCGGCGATTGCGAAAGCGACGGTCGCGTGAAGACGCGCGTTCGCGCTATACGCAGACCTCTGGTCCGTGCGGTAGCCCGACCATGTCGCGCGGCCAGTCAGCGGACAACACTCTGCTTCGGGAACGCAGCGAGGAACGCCGTTGCAAAGGGCGAGCGCTCGATCGTGGCCTCGTCGAAGCGGGTCTCCCATTGAAGTCCGTCGCTGTTCGCGAGCAGGACCAGGGTGAGCCGCTCGGCGGGACTGTCTCCCAGCACCTTGAGGTAGAGCGCCGAGTACTGCCCCTCCCAGAGCCCCGTGTGCCAGGCCACGCGTCGGCCTTCGTACGTCCCCAGAAACCATCCTAGTCCGTACGGGAGCACCTGGCCCGAGGCTGTCCGCGTCCCGGACCAGAGCGCCGCGCGGGATACCGGTGTGAGAAGCCGACCGTCTGCAAGAGCGATGTCGAAGCGCGCGAGGTCCATCGCGCTCGCGATCACGCCACCAGCCGCACCGTCCCCCTGAGGTGGTGGCTGATCCGACTTCACCATGCGGCCGGCCGAGTCGATGTGGTGGGGCGTCGCCAGCGCTTCCGCGATCCGGGGCGGGAGTGGGAGCCGCCGATGTGTACGGGCTGCGTTGCGCATGCCGGCAGGCCGGAAGACGAAGGAGTCCACCAGCTCCGAAAAGGTACGTCCGGCCACCTCCGCCATCGGCCGCGATGCCCAGGAGTAGGAGGGCGGATTGTACCAGAAGCGCGTCCCTGACTGTTCGCCATTGGCAGTCATGGACAGCACGTGCCGAAGGGTGAGCCGGTCGCCCGTGCAGGCATAATCGCCGAAGAAGATGCCGCCTGCGGCGCGCGCCGAAGTGCAGAACTCATCGAAGTCCGCGTAGCGGCGCATCGGCTGGTCGAGGTCGAGCAGGCCATCCTGAACGAGACGGAGCGCAACCACGGCCGCGATGGGTTTGGTGACGGACGCGATGTTGAACGGCGTTTCGGGTGTCACCGGGATCTGGCGCTCTACGTCAGCGAACCCGAAGCCGCGTGCGAGCAGGAGCGTGGTATCGCGCAGGACAACGACCGCCAGACCCGGAATGCGCTGCACGCGCCGGAGCGCGTCGAGGCGCGGGCCCAGCGCGCGCGCAGACTGCGCATCACCCTGACCTCCGTCGCGGACGGGTAGCGATGGGCGCACGCTCACGCACGCGGCACCCATGAGGACCGCCGCAGCGGCAGGGAGTACTCGCTGCATGACCGTCATACCGCTCCTACGCACGACCTGAAGCCGCGGATACGAGAGCGCATCAGCAGGACCTTCAACAGCAACGCCGCTCCCAGAGGTCGAGTGCTCAGGTGCACGATCTCAAATACTCCATCTTCCAGAGCTGCCGCCGACCGGTGAGATGAATGGCTGGCGCGATCTCCGGAAGGCGCGTGCCGCCACGCCGAAGCAAGCTGCCCAAGCCAGGAACGCGATCGTCGTGCCAGCACCCGCGGGCGTCACGGAGAAGAGCTGCTCTCCCAGCACCGCCTGCAGCAGCAATGAGGCGCACAACAATAGCCATGCGACTCCCGCAGCATGCGTGACGCGCATTTGGGTCGCGCCATCGAGCGCTGACGCACCGACGAGCAGGGCCACGAGCGGTATCGCCTGAATCCCGTGGAATCCAGCCGCGTGCAACGGCATGAGATTGCCCGTTTCCGCGACGATACGCGTCCGGAGGACGGTCATGAGGAGTCCGCTGCCGAAGGCGAAAAAAGTCGCGGCGATGCCGTATCGAACCGCCGCTCGCAACGGCTGATGATCCACGAGCACGTCCGACCGAAAGAAGCGTCGCGCAAGAACCGCGAAGAGGACGATCAGGAGCAGCGCCGTCACGCCGAACACCGCGCCCGCCGCCTGATCGAGCGTATTGCCGGCCGTCGTGAATCGCGGGTCGAGCCCCCGCAGGGCCTGCACGGCTTCGATAGACACGAAGTAGACGGCGATCACCGCGCTCCACCGAACCCAACGCATACGGGCTAAGGACCCCATCCCGGAAAGGGGGAGCAGCAGCGTCAGGGTCAGGAAGTAAATGCCGACGCCCGCCTCGAACTTGAAAGCATCGAGCAGGCGCCCCTCGGGCGGCACGCTCCAGCTACCGCGGACCGCCGCGGCCGCCGCGCACACTCCGGCCAGGGCGAACGCCAGGAGTGCACATCCGGTGAGCACTCGCTCACGTCGCAGGAGCGAGAGCAGCATCGCGGGGACCGAGTTGCCATGCCTGACGTCCGCGAACCGGTTCGTCGTCACGGGGACCGCTTCGGATGGTCTGACAGCCGCCAACAACTCGGATTCCGCAGCGGATCCCCACGCCACACGCCCGCTGCGGCGCGTGGCGAGTCGGGTCACGGTGTAGACAAGGAATCCAACGGGCCCGAACATCAGCGTGAGGAACAGGATCATCGACTGCACCGGCAGTGGCACGAACCGATGACGCATGTTGTCCCGATAGATCAGCAGGCCCACCACCTGATCGAACGCGAGTATGTGGATCCACGCCACGAGCGCTAGGCTCTCGGTGGCGAGCAGCGCCAGCACACCGTCCACGTTCCCGAAGTCGCGCATGATGCCCGGCCCCAGCTCGCTGAGCACACCTGCGATGCCTATCACGTACAGCGCGGCAAGGAACAGCGGGAAGATCGCGCTCTCGGCCAGCCGTCGCGTGCCGTGCAACTGCGGCACGAAGATCAGCGGAAGCCACGCGACGATGGTCAGACCAGCGAGCGAGAAGAGGGTCCGGTACATGGGATGCCTCCTGGAGCAAGTCGAGCTGTAAAAGCACACAAGGCACAGGAGCATCGCCTAACGCTCCAGCTAAGCTGCGAGCGAATCAAACAAAATGCGAGATCAGCGAGCGTCCTTCGCTCGCTCGTCAGCTTCATCGCACTTTATCCGGTACCGGTACGAACCGGCCGCCACATCATCGAGAGGCGGCGACCGGAGACCGCAAAATCGCGTAGGTACAATTTGATCAAGTGCTGATACGGGAGCTCCAAGTCGGCGGCCATGGCGCGGAAATACTCCACGGTGAACTCGTCGAGGCGAATGGTCACCGACCGCTTCAGCCGATTGGCGTACGGATTGCTCGTTGCCGCAGAAAAGTCGTGACGCGCATTCATCGAGATCTTCGCGAACGATACGTGGCGCGCTCAGTACGATCCACCTTGCGCGCAGCGATGATGCGAATCAGATCCGCGCCACGCTCGCAGTGAATCACGACAACCACGCTCGAAGCCGCACTCACACCGAGGAGAATGAAACGTTTCTCGATCGGGCGTGGCACGGTCAGGGCGTCGCTCAATCACTCATGCAGGCGTGTAACGACCTGGCGCGAGATCGGGGCGGCGATGCACTCTGGCTTCAGGCGTGGCAACACGCGCCACAGGCAGTCCGCTTTTTTCAGAAGACTGGTTTCGAGATTGATGTCACTGCGGTTCTCAGCTTCGGCGACCGCGCGGAAAGCGACTTCATTTTCTTGCGACCGCTCTCACGGTGACCAGATGCTCGACTAGCCGACCGTGCGGAGGAATTTCGGCGACCGGCGAGCCTTGGTGGCCTGCTCGAACGCATACGCCAATGACATGAGCAACTGATCGCTCCACGCCGGACCGACGAACGAAATGCCGATGGGAAGTTCGTGGACGACACCCATGGGCACCGTGACGCTCGGATACCCGGCGACGGCCGCGAAGGTCGTACTGCCGCCGGTGAAATGATCCCCATTCAAGTGATCCGTGGTCCACGCGGGCTGGTTCGATGGCAGCACGATCGCATCGAGCTTGTGCTTCGCGAGCGTCGCGTCGATGCCGAGTGTACGCGACAGCCGGATGCATTCCGCGCGTGCCTTGCGATACGCTGCTTTCGTGGGCGTCTTCTCCTGCGCGCGGATGAGAATCTCCTGGCCGAACCAGGGCATCTCCCGTTCCCGCTCGCGCTCGTTGAACGCGATTACGTCCTTCAACGACTTCACCTTCACAGACGGTCCGGTCGTCGAGAGATACGCGTTCAGCCCCTCCTTGAACTCGTAGAGCAGGACGTCGAATTCGGGCTCGCCGATCGTGTCGCCACCGGCGATGTTTGCCGGATCAACGATGGTCGCCCCGGCATTCCTGATGGCGGCGAGCGCCTCGCCGAAGACCTTGTCCACGTCCGGATTGAATCCCGCCGTCGACCGTGCGACGCCAATCCGCGCGCCTTTGAGTGAGCTGGCATTCAAACTCGCGACAAAATCGCTGCTCGCTGCCCGCATGCCGCGTGCACTCATCGCATCCCGCGGATCATTACCCATGAGCGGCGCGAGCAGTGCGGCCGCGTCGGTGACCGTGCGCGCCATCGGTTCGGCGGTGTCCTGCGACGCGGAAATCGGGATGATGCCTGAGCGGCTCCACAGTCCGACCGTCGGCTTCACGCCCACCAGTCCATTGATCGCCGCGGGGCAGATGATCGAGCCATCCGTCTCGGTGCCGATACCGACGGTTGCCAGATCCGTCGAGATGGCCGAGCCGGTGCCGGCGCTCGAGCCGCAGGGATTGCGATCGAGCACGTACGGATTGCGCGTCTGGCCGCCGCGTGCGCTCCAGCCGCTCGAGGAGCGCGTCGAGCGGAAGTTCGCCCACTCACTCAGGTTCGTTTTGCCGAGCAGCACGGCACCGGCTTCGCGAAGGCGATAGACGACGAACGCGTCGCGCGCGGCGGTATGGTCAGCGAGTGCCAGCGACCCGGCCGTGGTCTTCATGCGATCCGCGGTATCGATGTTGTCCTTGATCAAGACCGGAATGCCGTGCAGTGGCCCGCGAATGCGTCCCGCTTTTCGCTCGGTGTCGCGCTCGTCGGCAATAGCGAGGGCGTCCGGATTGACTTCCACGACGGAGCGGAGGGTCGGCCCGCTGCGGTCGAGCGCTTCGATGCGGTCGAGGTACCGCTGGGTCAACGCGCGCGACGTCACCGCACCTTTCTCCATGCGGTCCACGAGCTCGGCGACCGACAATTCGAAGAGCTCGTCCTGGTCCTGCCGGGTGGACACGCCGGAACGCGACACCGCGTTCGCCGCGGGCGCGCCCGTCGCTCCCAAATGCGCGGGCACCAAGAGCACCGCGCCGGTGGTGAGCGTCCGATGAAGAAACTCACGGCGATTGACGCCGCGCGCAGTGAACTCAGAGGACTTGAACGTCGTCATGACATTTCGGGGAGCGGGAGGATGCGTTCACTGTCGCGGGCGGTACTGCAAATAGGATGAGCGACGTTGTTTCAGGTCGCCCCGCGGACCAGCTCTTGAAACGCGCGCCAGCTGCAACGCCACGTTAGCTGGCGGGAGCGCTTGGCGTGGCCTTCCGGGTTCGGCGCGGGGGTGCCATCGGCTGCGGATCCTTCCAGTTCCACCACTTCAGCCGCTCGGGATCCGGCTGCGCAGTCTCGGCGAAGTACACGGCGCAGCGAAACACGTACAGTACGCACCGGTCCTGATACACCCCCCGCTCTGCGATCAGGCGGGCGTAGAGACGCTCCGGGTCCTGGCCGCGGAGCTCGGCCACTCGCTGGATCCCGAGTTCTCGCAGGTCCTGCGCGAGGCTTGGCCCCACGCCGGGGATGGACTGCAGCTCGTCACGCTCGCGGCGGGT
This sequence comes from Gemmatimonas sp., assembly GCA_035638935.1. Lineage (GTDB taxonomy): Bacteria > Gemmatimonadota > Gemmatimonadetes > Gemmatimonadales > Gemmatimonadaceae > Gemmatimonas. Next base: position 6,900 of record DASQZA010000242.1, read on the forward strand.
ATGTTTGCTGGTCATGGACACCTGTGTGGTCTAGAACGCCTGACTTCAGCTGCGTCGGAATCCCGCAAATCTGCGGTGCAGTCGCAGGCACCGCCGTTCCTGCGTCCGCGGCAACCCCACGTTAGCCCGCGTCGTCGCAAAGCGCTTTCACGAGGGGCACGTGCGGCCCGGCGGTGCCCGGCACGAGACCACCCAGACGGCGATACCCGCGCCGCTCGTAGAACGCGGCCCCCGTGAGGCTCGCCTCCACACGCAGTGTCGTCACCCCACCCCGCCGGGCCGCGCCCTCCAGCTCCATAAGCAGGCGGGTCCCCACGCCGCGGCCTTGGCAATCCGGGTGCACGAAGAAGGTGAGGAGTTCCCCGTCCTCCCGCGCCGCCGTCGCCACCACCTGGCCGGCGGAGAGGGCCACCAGGCACTGCCGCTCGGTCGCCAGCTGGCGGAGCTGCTCGGGGGTGAAATAGGCGATCAGCGCCTCGAGCCGCTCGGCCGGGTAGTCCGCCGCGTTTGAGCGCCGCATCGTCGTGGCGATGAGGGCCGAGACAGCCGGCGCGTCGGCCGTCTCGAAGGGCCGTATCACGAGCTCGGCGACGTCGCGCGTGTCCACTGTCTGTTCTCCGACGATGCTGGTCGCTGGCTAACGCTGGCTTCTGCAGCGGGCGATCAAACCGCAATGCGAGCGCAGCGAGCTTCCGAAACTCGCTCGTCAGCGTCAGCGCACGTGAGACACCGAACGCGCCACGCTACAGGCGCCCCGAGCGCATGGCTTCCTCAACCCAGGTGCCGTACTCCGCCTGCATGCATGTGCCACACGGTCGGTAGCCGGCTGCGATGGCAGTCGCCTCGTCCGCGAAGAAGACCCGATGCTTCGCATATCCCGTAGGCAGCGAGCCGACCGCGCTCCGGCAGTCGAGGCGCCCATAGATCTTCCGCCGGCGGTTCCCGCCAAGGGTGCCCGGTACTGCACTAAGCACTTCCTGTCCGTCTGGGCCAATCAGCTTGTATTGTTTTCCGGTCATGGCGCAAAGATGAGACGGTGTCGGTGCCT
>DASQZA010000243.1:0-2689 GCA_035638935.1 Gemmatimonas sp.
CCGGCGCACGTCTGCTGGTGCGTGATACGGCACGCGTGCGCGACACCGTCGCCAACCGCCCGCGGTTCATCAGCGAGTCCGATGCGACTGGTGCATTCCGCATCGTCGGGCTCCCTCCGGGCAGTCACATGCTCGAAGTCACACGCGACGAGTTCGAACCCGCGGGCTTTCAGTTCACGATCGCCAGCGGAGTCACCGTGCAACTGCGTATCCGGCTCGTGCCCGATGTGGTATGGGTACAGGCGAAGGCGTACGCCGACAGCCTAGACCGTATCGACAGTATCGCGCGTGCGACGCTGCCGCGCACTCCCATCGGGCCGCGCGACAGTCGGCTGGCGACGCGTGTGGGCAACATCAGCGGCCGCGTTGTATCGACCACCGGTGCGCCGGTAGGTCGGGTGCAGGTGCAGGCGATGGGCACGACCATCACGACACTCACGGACACGTCCGGCTACTTCCGGCTGACTGAAATGCCGATCGGTCCGTACTTCCTGAGGGCGCGGAAGGTGGGATTCGAGCCGGTGGTCTTCTCGACACAGGTGCTCACGAACGACTCGCTCGAAGCGACGATCACGCTGACCGCACTTTCTGCAGGCGCGACGAGTCTCGACACGATGCGCGTCACGGCCGACTACGACCGGTTGAGCAAGCGTTTGCGTGGTTTCGAAGATCGCCGCGAGAACGCGCGTGGTGTCTTCGTGGATCGCAAGGAAATCGCGACGCGTCGTCCGACGCTGCTGAGTGACCTCCTCCGAGGGCGGGCGAACATCACCGTGCAGCGCAACGGGACCGGTGACACGCAGATCTTCGGGCCCCGACTCAGCATGCGCAGCGGGTACTGCGCGCTCGCGCTCATCGTCGATGGAACCCTCATTCAAACAGCCGGAGGACGCATCGACAATTTTGTGCCGATCGACATGGTTGCGGCGATAGAGGTCTACACGAGCGGCACGTCGGTGCCTTCCGAATTCGCACGTCCTGATACGGATTGCGGCGCGATCATCGTCTGGACACGCTAGATGTAGAGGCTAAGGAGGTTGTTCACAGGGGATACCGGCTACAAGCTGAGGTTGTCGAGACGTCCACTCACAACCAGCAGAGCCCCCATGAACACCCACAAGAATGCACGGCTGTCGGCGTGGGCGCGACGGTCCATCGTGACGCGCGTCGACGCGGGCGAGACGCAGGGCGCGCTCGGTGACGCCCTGGGCGTCAGTCGGGAAACCATCAACAAATGGTACCGCCGGCTGTCGCAGGCGCCCGATGTCGAGGCGGCGGCCCACGATGCGTCGTCGCAGCCCGCGACCAGTCCGTCGCGCTTGACGCGCACCAAACGCCGCCAGATCAAGAAGGCGCGCCAGAAGCGGTGGAGCAGTCCGCGCATTGCCCAGCACTATCAGATCCCGCGCTCGACCGTGATCGCCGAACTGCGGCGCTTGGGCCTGAGTCGTTTGTCGTCGCTCGAACCGCCGCGGATCATTCAGCGCTACGAACGTCCGCGTCCGGGCGAGCTGGTGCACCTCGATATCAAGAAGCTGGGCAAGATCGGCCGGGTGGGCCATCGCATCCATGGCGACCGCCGCACGCGCGTGACCGGCATCGGCTGGGAATATTTGCACGTCGCCATCGATGATAACTCACGCGTGACGTATTCCGAGGTGCTACCGGACGAACTGGGCGACACCACGGCCGCGTTTCTCGTGCGCGCGGTGACGTGGTTTGCGGCGCACGGCATCGTCGTGGAACGCCTGCTGACGGACAACGGTGGCGCCTATCGGTCGCTGATCTTCGCGACGACGTGTCTCGAGCTGGGCCTCAGCCAACGCTTCACCCGGGCCTACCGCCCCCAAACCAACGGCAAGGCGGAACGCATGATCCGGACGCTGCTGACCGAATGGGCGTATGCGCGCGCCTACGGCCGCTCCTACTGGCGCACGCGTGCGCTGGACGACTACCTGTCCTTCTACAACTTTCACCGACCACACAGCGCCTTGAACTATCAGCCGCCCGCCTCACGCTTGCCCGCTGCCCTGTGAACAACGTCCTTAGTCTTTACAGCTAGACGATCGATTGGACCCGACGCGTAACCCTACCTTGCATCGGGTACGGGTGGAACGCGTCGCCGGGCCTCGGCTTCGCGTTCACGCTGCGGATCTCGGAGCCAGATCACGATCACCGCGCAGTCGGCAAATCGCTGGTGTTCAGGCGGCGTCGCCAATCGGCTCGTGTAGACCTCCATCGCGCGGATGTCCTGTGGCCGCATGGTGGACTCAGGGCCAATACCGCCTCCGGCCTCGAAGCGCACGCCATTCACGACAAACGCCGGCTCGCAGCCCGCGCCCCGGCCGACAATCAGACGTTGCCCGCGCTGCGACGATCGGCCGCTGATACCGGGCACCATGCGCAACGTGGTCGCGAGGTCCGCAGCATCGCGTAACTGTTCCGCGGTGAAAAAATATCCGCTGCCGCGCTGCCGTCGTTCCTCGAAGCCTGCCGAGTCCCAGGTGGCGGTGCGCACTCCGCGTATCATCACAGCCCCGAGCAGCGCCGCAGATCGCTCGAGTGTGATCGTGCGCTCCACCTGTTGCAACGGGCGCACGTTGATGCCAAGCGTGCTGGCGCGAAATCCGATGGCGCGCAGTTCCAGCTGGCGCACCCCAGGTGGCACACCGACGATAGTGAATCGGCC
>DASQZA010000244.1:0-1858 GCA_035638935.1 Gemmatimonas sp.
GCCAACGTGGACTGCTCCGCCGCCGAACTGGTGCAGTTCGCGCGCATCGGGTCCGTGTACGCACAAAGCCTGCTCGGCCGCGAAAACCCGGCCGTCGGCCTGCTCTCCATCGGGGAAGAGCCGGAGAAGGGCAATAAGACCGTCAAGGAAGCGCATGCCCTGCTGATCGATGCCGACGTCAACTTCATCGGCAACGTCGAAGGTCGTGACCTGCCCACTGGGGTGTGCGACCGTGGGCCGATCGACGTCGTGGTGTGCGACGGGTTCGTTGGCAACGTGCTGCTCAAGTTCTACGAGAGCATCGGTCCCATGATCATCGGCATGGTGTCGAAGGCACTCGACACCGATGTGGACGCACTGTCGAAAGCGCTCGTCGCCCTCGACTCCGACGAGTACGGCGGCGCGCCGTTGCTGGGCGTCGGCGGCGTGTCGATCATCTCGCACGGCAAGAGTTCTCCACGCGCCATCATGAACGCCATTCGGGTAGCCGTGCGCGCCGTGGAATCCGGGATGACCGACGCGATTGGTCGTCGCCTCGCTGAAACGATGCCCGCGGTGCAGCCGGGCGCACAGCCAGTCGTACCGCAATGACGTGGTCCTTCGCGCTTCCTGGAGAGCGAGCATGAAACGACCGTACGCGTACATCGCCGGGACCGGGCACGCCGTGCCGAAGAACGTCATGACCAATCACGACATCGCGGCGACGGGATTGGAGACGAATGACGCATGGATTCAGGAGCGCACGGGCATCCGGCAGCGACACATCGCGCGGGATGGCGAGTCGCTGATGTCGCTCTCCGCCGAGGCGTCACGCCAGGCCATGCAACGCGCCGGTGTGCACCCCGGTGAGATCGATGTGATCATCCTGGGCACCGCGTCGCCCGATCACCTGCTGCCGGCCACCTCGGTGGAGTTGCAGTCGAATCTCGGATGTACGCGGGCGGCATCGTTCGACCTCGCGGCGGCGTGCTCCGGCTGGTTGTATGGCACCATCGTGGGTGAGTCGCTCATCCAGTCCGGCAGTGCGGAGACGGTGCTCGTTGTCGGCGCAGAAAAGCTTTCGACCATCGTCGACTGGACCGATCGCAACACGTGCATCCTGTTTGCGGACGGCGCGGGCGCGACGGTGCTGCGTCGCACGCGGGAACGCGGCGGCAACAAGGGCATCCTCTCCACGTTCATGCGTTCCGATGGCGCACTCGCGGAGCTGCTCTGGCGCCCCGCCGGCGGCGGGGCAGAACCGTTTCAGACGCTGACGCCGGAAACGGCGAGCCGGCAGTATGTCCGCATGGCGGGTCGCGAAGTGTTCAAGCACGCCGTGCGGTCGATGGCGGAAGCAACGGACCGCGCGCTCGACGCTGCGAAGCTGACGGCTGCGGATGTAGATCTCATGATCCCGCACCAGGCCAACGTCCGCATCATCGAGGCAACAGCCAAGCACGCGGGCATCTCGATGGACAAGGTGTTCGTGAACGTCGACCGTTTCGGCAACACGTCGGCAGCATCCATCCCGATCGCGCTCAACGACGCCGTTGAACAGGGTCGAGTGAAAGACGGATCCACGGTGCTCTTCGCCGCCTTCGGCGCGGGGTTCACGTGGGGGTCGCTGGTCGTGCGCTTCTAGCGCGCACTCCTCGCGCCGATTTCACAACCGCGTCACATCGCGTCACCTCGCGTCACATCGCTTACGGGCGCATCCCCACTCCTGCCGATATCTCGATGGACATTGTGCTGCTACTGCCAGGCCAAGGCTCGCAGAAGCCGGGCATGGGGAAGGATCTCTTCGATGCATTCCCCGCTGCGCGGGAAGCGTTCGACATCGTCGACGACGCTGTCGGTGCCGCAATCAGCACCCTCG
>DASQZA010000245.1:0-5239 GCA_035638935.1 Gemmatimonas sp.
GTTCCGCCGAACATGCTGTCGTTGCTGGCGTTCGCCTTCGGCATCGGCTGCGCCGTTGCAGCATTTCAGGGTCACGATGCGGCGGCCGTCGTGTTGTGGCTCGTCAATCGCACCATCGATGGTCTCGATGGCACGCATGCACGGGTGCATCAGCAGCAGAGCGACTTTGGCGGATATCTCGACATCGTGCTCGACTTCGCCGTGTACGCGGCGATTCCCTGCGTTCTTGTCGTCGCGTCGCCGGGGCTTCAGCTCGCACCTGCGGGCGTATTTCTGCTGGCGGCATTTTTCGTGAACGCGGCGTCATTGATGTACCTGGCCGCAATCCTGGAGCGTCGGCAGATCGGCGCTGCGTCCCGTGGCGAGCTGACCACCGTCACGATGCCACCCGGTATCGTCGCGGGCGCAGAAACCGTCGTTTTCTTCACGCTGTTCCTCGGAATCGCCGGGTGGCGCGAGGTCTTGTTCTGGATAATGGGTGGCCTGGTGTGCCTGAACGTGCTGCAGCGGCTTTTCTGGGCGTGGCGCACCCTTCGCGCGTTGCCGGGGTGACGCGTGCCTCCCGGCGCCCCTGATCGTCATATGGGAGTCGATGCATCCGGCGAGGCTGCCGCTCGGCGAAAGTCTCATCCTGATGACCCGTGCATTCCATCCTGTCAGATAGTGGTCGGCTCGCAGCGATTCATGCGACGCGCCTCGTGGATCAGCCGCCATCGGAAGCCCTCGACAGCCTGACACGCATCGCCTGCCGGCTTGTCTCCGCCCCGCTCGCGCTCGTGTCGCTCGTCGGGGTCGAGCGCCAGTTCTTCGCAGGCGCCTGCGGACTGCCGGAACCTGTCGCGACCTCACGACAGACGCCGATCTCGCACTCGTTCTGCCAGCACGTGGTGACGTCGGGTGAACCACTCATCGTGACGGATACTCGCACCGACCACCGGGTGTGCGACAACCCGGCGGTTACGGACTTCAACGTCGGCGCCTACCTCGGTGTGCCGCTACGTACGCCCGATGGTCTGGTGCTCGGAAGCTTCTGTGTCGTCGATACGCGCGAACGCCAATGGACCGCTGACGACATCGCGGGCATGCAGGACCTCGCGCGCGCCGCGATGGCGGACCTCCACGGCCGCACCGTCGCCGGCAAGCTTGCCACCGCGATGCTCGAGTACAGCGAACTCCTCGACAGCACCACGGAGCTCGTGTGCACGGCTGACGCGGCCGGTTCGATTACCTACGTCAACCAGGCCTGGTGCCGCGCATTCGGCTACCGCGACGCCGACGTCGTCGGAGTGCGCCTCGTCGATCTCGTGGTGCCAGAACATCGCGCCCTCTTTCAGGACGTTGCGCGTCGAGTGCACGAGGGCGAGCGCGCAGTCGATTTCGAAGTCGTGGCTGTAGGCAATCTCGGACGCCGCGTGGTGTGCCGCGGCAGTGCACGCGCCACGATGGTCACACAGGACGATGGCACGCTCCGGTGTTCGGGAACCGTCGGCGTGTACCGCGACGTCACCCACGAACGACAGCAGGAAGCGTCGCGGGCTCGTCTCGTCGCAACGCTCGAGGCCACGAGCGATCTCGTGTACATCGCCGGTGCCGACGGAGCGATCGACTATCTGAATCGTGGAGGACGCCGTCTGCTTGGCATGCATGCGGACCATGACCTGAGCACCGTGCGGAGTTGCGCGCTGCATCCGCCGGAGACGCAGCGCCTCCTCGAGACGGTCGGAATGCCGGCAGCCCGCGAGCGCGGGGAGTGGCAGGGTGAAGGAGAGCTGAGTGCACTCGACGGCGGGTGTATCCCGGTCTCTATCAGCCTCACCGCACATCCCGGAATCACACCGCGAGATCCGTTCTACTTCTCGGCCATCATGCGCGACCAGCGCAAGCAAGCCGCTGCCGATGCTGCGATCCGAGCGAGCGAGGCTCGATTGCGCGCAGTCATGGACAACGCCGCAGTCGGCGTGAGCATCGTGAACGAGGCCGGTGTGGTCGTGCAGGTGAATCGCGCGTTCGAATCGTTTCTCGGCTATGCACCGGGTACGCTCGAGGGGCGCTTCGCGCCCGATCTCTCACCGGCCGACGATGGCGCCATCACGCGCGAGCCCGTTGCGGCACTCCGGGCTGGCGTGCTCGCCAATGCATCTGTCGAGAAGCGGTTCACTCGTGCGGACGGGTCGGAGCGGTGGGCCGCCTTGACCCTGTCGCGGATCCCGCTCAGCGAGCATGAGAACGGAATCCTGGGCCTCACCACCGACATTACACGGCGGCGTGAAGCGGAAGCGGCACTGCGCGAGAGCCAGGAACGCTACCGGAGACTCGTCGACATGTCTCCTGACGGCATCGTGATGTACTCCGGAGGCGTGATCCGATTCGCGAACATTGCGATGGCCCGCCTCGTCGGGGTCGAAACTGCAGAAACGCTCGTCGGGCGTCCGGTGCTGGGGATTTCCCATCCGGCAGACCGGCAGCGGATTGCCGAGCGCGTGCAGCGCGTCGATTTGGACGGATCGGTCGAACCGATCATCGAGGAGCGGCTCATGCACGCCGACGGCTCGGTGGTACACTGCGAGATCAACAGCTCGCCCATCACGCTGAACGAGCAGTACGGTGTGCTCGCCGTCGTGCGCGACGTGTCCGAGCGCAAGCGCGCGGAAGCAGCGCTGCGCGAGAGCGAGGCGGCGTTCCGCCACTTGCTCGAAACCGTGCGCGTCATTGCCGTGACCCTCGATACGGCGGGGCGGGTGACGTTCGCGAACGACGCGCTGGTCGATCTGAGCGGATGGACGCGCGAGCAGGTACTCGGCGCGGACTGGTTTGGGCGATTCCTTCCGGAGGCCGGCACCATGCGCCGCATGTTCGACGCCAGCATGGCCGGCAACGACGTGCTTGCGCACTACGAGAGCGAGCTTGTCACCCGGCAGGGACGCCGTCAGATCGTGTGGGACAACACCGTGCTCCGGGATGCGAACGGCGCGATCAGCGGCATCGCGAGCATCGGACAGGACGTGACCGAGCAGCGCGCGGCCCAGGCCCGGCTCGCGGAGCTGTCGGAGCGCGACGAACTGACGGGGCTCTTCAACCGGCGTGGTTTCGTGCAACGGGTCGACTCCGCAATGCATGCGGCGGCGCGAGCACGGCGGCGGGACGTGCTGCTGTACATCGATCTCGATCGCTTCAAGCCGATCAACGACCGCTATGGGCACGCCGAGGGTGATGCGGCGTTGGAGGCGGTGGCACGCATCATCGACAGCACGGTCCGCCAGACCGATCTGGTCGCGCGCCTAGGAGGGGACGAGTTCGCGGTGTACGCAATCGGAGACGGTCCGGAGTCCGCCGCCGAGGTGGTTGTCGCACGTTTGCACGAGGCGCTGCAGGCACACAACGCTGCAGAGGCGGCGCGAGGTCGTGCCTACGACATCGAGTTCTCGATCGGATGGGCAGAGACCTGTGTGGACGATACGCGTGCGGCTCTGCTCGCTCGTGCCGATACGTCACTGTACGCAATGAAGCGCTCGCTGGTGAAACCCGCGGCTTGATCGGCGTGTGTCGGAGCTGCACTATGGCGTATCCTCGCCTGCTGGTGTCGCTTCTCCCGGTAACCGCCATGCCCGATCCTGCCATTCTCGAGGCGACCAATGTCGCGACCCACCTCCGACGCCGCTTCAGCGCACCCTCGAGCGTACGCGCGATTGCCTTCGTCTCGGTGCTGTGGGGTGCCCCGCTCGCGGCGCAGGCTGTGGCGCCCCCGCCGTCGCAACAACGCCCCGCGCAGCCGGCGCCCGTCGTCCCCGCCGTCGAGGCCCGGCAGGGCATGGTCGTGTCGGCGAGTGCCATCGCAAGCCAGGCCGGTCGCGATGTGCTCGCCGCTGGGGGCAACGCCGTGGATGCGGCAATCGCGACCGGATTTGCGCTCGCCGTGACTTATCCCACCGCCGGGAACATCGGCGGTGGAGGCTTCATGGTGATCCGCTTTCCGAACGGACGCGCGACGACGATCGATTTCCGGGAGGTCGCGCCTGCTGCAGCGACGGCGAACCTCTTCGTCGATTCAGCGGGCAAATACTCGTCGAAGCTTCATCATGGTTCGCACGTATCGGTCGGTGTCCCGGGCACGGTCGCGGGGTTCGCACTTGCACACCAGAAGTACGGGTCGGCGAAATGGCCTGCACTCGTCTCACCGGCAGCGACGCTCGCTGGCGACGGATTCATCGTGCCGACAGGGCTCGCGTCGTCTTTGGCGGGCTCGCGCACGCGCCTTGGCGCATTCCCCGCGACGGTCGCTGCGTACTACAAGGATGGCCAGCCCTACGCCGCCGGTGACCGGATGGTGCTGCCAGACCTCGCGCGCACGCTCGGCCGCATTCGCGACAGCGGCCGCGACGGGTTCTACAAAGGTGAGACGGCGCGACTGATCGCTGCCGAAATGCAGCGCCACGGTGGGTTGATCACGGAGAAAGATCTCGCCGCATACACAGCCAGGGAGCGCGCACCCGTGCGCGGCACATACCGCGGATACGAAGTGATATCGATGCCGCCACCGAGCTCCGGCGGTGTGGCGATGATTCAGATGCTCAACATCCTCGAAGGGTTCGACCTCAAGGCTGCGGGTCACAACTCTCCGCGCTACGTGCACCTCGTGACCGAGTCGATGCGACGGGCATTCGCCGATCGGGCACGGTTCCTTGGCGATCCGGACTTCACGAAGCCCCCGATCGAACGGCTCACGAGCAAGGCATATGCGACGACGCTGCGGGCAAGCATCGATTCGTCGAAAGCGTCACCGTCGTCGCCGAGCGACATAGCCCAAGGCTACGAGAGTCTCGAGACGACGCACTACTCCGTCGTCGACCGAAACGGCATGGCCGTCTCCGTCACCTACACACTGGAAGCAGGCTACGGGCTCGGCGCCGTCGTAGAAGGTGCAGGTTTCCTGCTCAACAACGAAATGGGCGACTTCAACGGCAAGCCGGGGCTCACCGATTCCACCGGTCTCATCGGCACGCCGGCGAATGTCGCGGCCCCGGGCAAGCGCATGCTCTCGAGCATGACGCCGGCGATTCTGGCGAAGGACGGCAAGCTCGTCGCCGTGGTCGGAAGCCCGGGTGGTCGCACCATCATCAACACGGTCATGGAAGTGGTGCTGAACCTGGTCGACTTCGCGATGCCGATAGAGGAAGCCGTACACGCCCCGCGTTTCCATCACCAGTGGCTGCCCAACGTGCTCACGATGGAGCGCGCGGGC
>DASQZA010000246.1:0-2656 GCA_035638935.1 Gemmatimonas sp.
CATCAGTCGAAACTCTCGGCCGCATTGGCCGACCGCTACCGCATAGAGCGCGAGCTGGGCGCCGGCGGCATGGCCACGGTGTATCTCGCGCAGGACCTGAAGCACGATCGGCAGGTCGCGGTGAAGGTGCTCAGGCCCGAGCTGGCGGTGGCAATTGGCGCCGAGCGGTTTCTCGCCGAGATCAAGACCACGGCCAACCTGCAGCATCCGCACATTCTCGCGCTGCACGACTCGGGCGCAGTCAACGGCACCGTGTTCTACGTGATGCCGTTCGTCGACGGCGAATCACTGCGCGACCGGCTCGACCGGGAGAAGCAGCTGCCCATCGACGACGCCTTGCGCATCGCGGGCGAAGTGGGCGACGCGTTGCAGTACGCGCACGAGCGTGGCGTCATTCACCGGGACATCAAGCCGGAGAACATTCTCCTGCAGCGCGGGCATGCCGTGGTCGCCGATTTCGGCATCGCACTGGCGGCATCGAAGACCGGCAGCGCACGGATGACCGAGACCGGCATGTCGCTCGGCACACCGACGTACATGAGCCCGGAACAGGCGATGGGGGCCCGCGAAGTCGACGCGCGCACCGACATCTACTCGCTCGGCTGCGTGGTGTACGAGATGCTGGCGGGCGAACCGCCGTTCGTGGGGCCGACGGCGCAGGCGATCGTCGCGAAAGTGATCACGGAGTCGCCGAAGAGTCTCACCGCGCAGCGTCGCACCGTTCCGCTCCATGTGGACGAGGCGACCCAAACGGCGCTCGAGAAGCTGGCGGCCGACCGGTTCGCCTCGGCTGGCGCGTTCGTCGAGGCATTGCGCGACCCCCGAGCTGCGTTGCAGGGTGCTGGGCATCGTTCGGACGCTGCGTCGGGACGCGCCCAGTCTGCGCGATGGAGCGCGCGGACTGTGGGAGCGGCAACGCTGGCCGGCGCGGCACTCGTCGCGGCAGCCTTCATGGCAGGTCGCGCTTCGGGTACCGAACGCGCGGTTGACGGTGCGGCCATGCAGCAGCTGACCTATCGAACCCAAGGGATATTCTCCGCGCGATACGCAAGCGACGGTGCCTCGGTGGTGTTCAGCGCGGCAGACGGGGGCAGCTCGCCACGCATTTACAGTTTGAGCGCAGCCAATCCCATCCCGAAGCAGATCACCGACTCGGGCACGCATCTGCTGGCCGTGTCGTCGAAGGATGAGATGGCAGTGCTCGTGGGTGTGGTCTATGCGCACCATCGCGTCTTCACGGGAACGTTGGCGCGGCTCCCGGTCGGCGGCGGCACACCGCGCGAACTGCTCACGGCTGTGAGCGATGCGGACTGGATGCCCGATGGGTCACAGCTCGCGGTCGTGCATGACGTCGATGGGAAGCGCCGGCTCGAGTATCCCATCGGCAACGTGCTGTACGAGACGTCCGGCTACCTGAACGACCTCCGGATCTCGCCCGACGGACGACGTATCGCGTTCGCCGAGCATCCCGAGAACTTCGATAACCGCGGTGCCGTGGCGGTGGTCGATCTCGAGGGAGTGCACGAGCTGCTCACCCCGCAGTACAACGCGATCGAGGGGCTCGCGTGGGCAGAAGACGGAAAGCGTCTCGTGTTTAGTGGGTCGTCGACCGGCGAAATTCAAGCCTTGCATGAGGTCACACTCGATGGGAAAGTGTTCCCCGGCACCGGCGGAGTAGGCAACGCAACCATCAACGACGTTTCGCGTGACGGCCGCCGGCTGATCGTCCGTGACGATTACTTCAAGCGAATCTGGATGCAGCATGCGGCGAGTGCCACGCCGTTGGATCTCTCGTGGCTCGACCTCAGCTACCTTCCGGTGCTGTCCGCGGATGCGTCGCTGCTGGCATTCGGTGATGCCTCCAGTGTCGCGGGACGCAACTACGCCACGATGCTTCGTCGTACCGATGGGTCGGCCGCCGTTCGCGTCGGAGAAGGCGGAGTGCTGAGCATGTCGCGCGACATGCGGTGGGTGCTGAGCGCGATCCCTTCCAACCCCGCGCAACTCATGGTGTACCCGACCGGTGCGGGTGCTTCGCTACGCCTGGACAATGGAGAGTTCGTCGCGATCAACGATGCGTCGATGCTCGGTGACGGGCGCGACGTCATGGTTTGCGGGAGTGAGCCCAGGCGGGGTGTGCGTTGCTACGTGCGTGCACTGGCCGGCGGCACCTTCAGGCCCATCACGCCGGAGGGCGTCATGCGCGGTGCAGTACCCTCGCCGGACGGCGCGCACGTCGTGACAGAAATCGGTGGCGCGCACCAGCAGTTCTCCGTGCTGGACGGGAGCGCTCGGCCCCTGCCTTGGCTCACGCCGAACGATCAGGTGCTTCGCTACAGTACCGACGGACGATCGCTGTGGACTCGGCGCCGCAATTCGCATCCGGTTCGCATCGAGCAGGTCGACCTCATCACCGGCGCGCGTCGCGCGTTGCTACCGGAATTCAGCATGCCGCGTCCCGGCGTCCGGGCGACGACCGAGGTCGCGCTCGCGGATGATCCGCGGAGCTTCGTGTATACCGAGCGTGAGCTGTCGAGCTACCTTTTCGAACTCGGGAAGCGTCCGTAGCGCGCGCACGACGTGCGGCCGTGCTCGCCGCGGGGCTCGTGAAGGAAATTCGTTGCGCGCGATGTACGACCTGGTTGCTCCCAAGCGG
>DASQZA010000247.1:0-9405 GCA_035638935.1 Gemmatimonas sp.
TGACTGAGGCAGGAGCGATCTACGAGGTGCTCCTGCTTCCGGGAGCGCTCTGGCAAACCATCAGCACACCTACCGAGTGAGCGAGCACCCTACCGACGCGACGCCCGATGCCTCGGGGCTGATTCCCCTGCACGGAGTGGAGCTGGATGAGGCCATCGCGCGTCGGTTCACGATTGCCGTCGAGAACATCGTGGTCGGTACTCGCCAGTACCGTCTCCTCAAACCCGCGAACGCCGATCATCTCATCAGCGAAGCCGACTACGTGATGGACGAACGGTTGCCCTACTGGGCCGATCTGTGGCCGTCAGCGCGGCAGCTGGCGGCCACCTTGCTCGGGGAACCGGGGGCAGGTCGATCGCTGCTGGAACTGGGGTGCGGGCTTGGCCTGGCGACGGTGGCGGCACTCGATGCCGGCTTCGACGTCATGGCGACCGACTACTACGAGGACGCATTGCATGTCACGCGGGGCAACGCCGCGCGCAATGTCGGCGTCGAACCACATGTGCGCATGGTGAACTGGCGCGAATGGCCCGACGACCTCGGGCAGTTCGACGTCGTCGTGGCCGCAGACGTGCTGTACGAGAAGGAGTACGCGACGTTGGTAGCCGGGTGCATTGCCCGGGCGCTTGCGCCAAACGGCGAAGCCATCGTCGCCGACCCCGGCCGTTTGGCGCTGCCGACATTCTTCGAAGCGCTGCCCGCTGCCGGCTTGCGTGTTCACGATCACCAGACTGTGCCATACAGCGATGGCGCAATCAGTCAGCAGATCCAGATTATTAGATTGCGGCGCTGAAGCGGATTTCCGCGCCGATCTTCGGGTAGGGACTGTACCCAACCCATGTTCAAGGTGTACGTGTAGATATGCCGAGCCGCCGTTCCGAGTCCCGTGAGGAGCCGTTCATCGGTTCACTACGCGAGCGCATCCAGCAAACCAAGGCTGAGAACGCGCGTACACGCGCCACGTCACCACTTCCGTCGCGTGTGGAGGGGCCGCCAAGCGAGGCCACGATGCGCGCGCAGCGTGCAACGCGTGCGCTCGAGGCTGCGGGCGATCAACGCCGCGGTGCCAGTCGCGTCTGGCCGGTAGTCGTGGCGACCGTTCTGCTGGCGGCCGGTGCGTTCTACGTGGTGCGCTCGGGCGCCATCGTCATTCCGCTCGGGACTCCGTAGCGAGGTCTCGGGGACGCTGCGGCGCGCACGGTACCGCAACCATCCCCTGCATGCAGTTAGGCCGGAGTCGTCACGGCCAAACGGGATGCGACGACTTCGGAAATGTCGAGCACGGGTACGTTGCTTCCGGCACCCGTGACACCATCGGTGATCATGGTCATGCAGAACGGACACGCGACGGCAATCTGATCGGCGCCGGTCGCGAGGAGTTCCTCGCTGCGCTCGACGTTCACACGCTTGCCCGTGTTTTCTTCCATCCACATGCGCCCGCCTCCGGCTCCGCAGCACAGGCCACGGCTTTTTGTGCGCGCGGGCTCGACCAGCTCGACGACCGGCAATGCCTTGCGCAGCGTATTGCGCGGGGAATCGTAGATGTCGTTGTAGCGACCGAGATAGCAGCTGTCGTGATACGCAACCTTGAGTCGCTGCCCGTGCTCCGTGTCGAGAGGGACACGTCCTTCGGCAAGCAGACGTTCGATGTAATCGGTGTGGTGGATGACGTCGTAGTGCCCACCGATGTCCGGAAACTCCTTCCCCATCTGGTGGAAGCAGTGCGGGCAGAACGTGACGATCGTCTTGACCTGGTAGCCGTCCAACGTCTCTATGACGCCTTTGGCGAGCATCTGATAGAGGTACTCGTTGCCCATGCGACGCGCAGGGTCACCGTGACAGGTTTCCTCCTGCCCCAGGATCGCGAACTTGACGTCTGCCGCCTGCAGGATGCGCGCGAATGCCACCGTGATCTTCTTCGCCCGATCATCGAATGACCCCATGCATCCGACCCAGAACAGGATGTCGGGCTGCTCGCCACGACCGGCGAGTTCCGCCATCGTCGGGATGTCCATCCCCTCACTCCACCGCTCGCGATCGGCCGGGCTGAATGCCCACGGGCTGCCGTTGCGCTCGAGCGACGTGAGCGCGGGAGCGAGTTCCTCGGGGAAGCGCGACTCCATCAACACGAGATCGCGCCGCAACTCGTTGATGATGTCCAGCTGGTCGATCGACACCGGGCACTCTTCGACGCAGGCGCGGCAACTCGTACACGCCCAGAGCTCTTCCTCGGTGATCCAATCGTCGAGCAGCTTCTTGTCGAGCACTGCCGTCTGTTCGGCGGTGGCGACGCCGCCGCCGGCAGCCACGAGATCGAGCGTCTTCGCCTTCTCGGTGAGCCGCGCACGGGTCTTCACCACGATCATGCGGGGCGACAACACCTTGCCCGTGAGGTTGGCCGGACATGCAGCGGTGCAGCGCCCACACTCCGTGCAGCTGTAACCATCGAGCAAATTCTTCCACGACAGGTGCTCGACATCCGATGCACCGAACTGGTCGGCGTTCTCCGCCTCGAGATCCATCGGGCGCATCGCGCCCACGCGTCCTGGCCCGCTCGTGTTCGAGAACCAGACGTTGATGAGCGACGTGAGGACGTGCAGGTGTTTCGAGAACGGCAGGTGATTCAGGAAGTACAGGATGAGCAGCGCATGCACCCACCACGACACGTGCGACACCGTACGCGCAGTGTCGGGCGAGACGCCGGCGAAGAGCGTATTCGCGAGAAACCCGGAAATGAAGCGCCCGTCCGTGGATGCTCCCGCTCGCAGGTCCATCGCGAACACGAGGAGCAGCGTGATCATCAGCGTGGCGATCATGCTGAGGATGAACACCGCGTCACCGCCGTGCACCGGATCCACCGTGAAGCGCTTCGGCTTGATCACGAGGCGCCGGTACAACAGGTACGCCACCGGAATGAGCACGAACACGGCGAACACTTCCTGCGAGACCACGTACGGCAGATACAGGAACCGCGGGAGAATGGTGTCCCACGTGAAGCCGGTGAACAGGCCCTGAATCATGATCTCGATCGTGCCGAGACCGAGCACCATGAAGCCCCAGAACACGAGGGCGTGCATCAAGCCGCCCAGCGGGTCGCGCAGGATCTTGGTCTGCGCGAGTCCGATGGTCAGGAAATTCTTCGTACGTACGTCGGGGTGATCAGTGCGGACTTCGTCATGGCCGATGTGCAGCCAGCGGGTCAGGCGTCGTGCACTGCGGGCAAAGAACGCCAGCGCACCGAACAGGATGACGGCAAAGACGACATTCGAAACGGTCATCCCTGCGCGCGCGCCTTCCGGACAGCGTCCGTGAATGCAGGCATGATCTCGAGCACGTCACCCACGATGCCGTAATCGGCAATCTTGAAGATCGGTGCATCCTTGTCCTTGTTGATGGCGACGATCGTGCGCGCAGTCCGCATGCCGGCCAGATGCTGGATGGCCCCGGAGATACCCACGGCGATGTACAGATTCGGGCTGACGTTGCGACCGGTCTGCCCGATCTGGTCGGAGTGCGGCCGCCATCCCTCGTCCGTCACCGCGCGCGTCGCACCGACCGCGGCATTTCCGAACGCATCGGCGAGATCATCGCACAGCTTGAAGTTCTCGGGCGACTTGAGCCCGCGTCCACCGGCGATGACCACTGGTGCGTCGTTGAGATCGAGCTTGCCGGTATTACCCTGCTGCAGCTCCACCACCTTCACGCGGGATGCCGACGGATCGACTGACGACGTGATGGCTTCCGTACTGAGCGGACGCGCGTTGACCTCCGGCTGCACCGCGGCGGGGCGGACCGACAGCACCGCAGGCGCACCCGCGATCGCAATTGTCGCGATCACCTTGCCGTTGTTCTGCGGATGCTTCGCGACGACGGTCTCGCCATCGAGCTCGAAGCTCGTGACGTCGGCAGCGAGACCTACACCCAGCTTTGCCGCCACGCGCGGCGACAGGTCACGACCTTGCGACGTCGCGCTGAAGACGGCGTACCGGTACGTACCACCCGTGAGCCGCGCGGCGAGCGTAGCCGAGAGCGCCTCAGGATTGTAGTGCGTGAACGCCGCGTGCTCGAGCACGAGCACCGAATCCGCGCCATGCTGCGCGAGCCCTTCGAGCGCTCCAGCGATACCGGCGCCCCCGGCAACCACGGCGTGCACGTTGCCGCCACCCGAAAGGTCCGCGAGCCGGCGAGCGGCAGTGACGGCCTCGTAGGCGACCTTGCGCAGCTCACCCGCGCGCGATTCTGCAAACACCAGGACGTTGGCCATCTCAGAGCACCTTTGCTTCGGTCTGGAGGAGACGCACGAGCTCCGGCACCGCGTCGGCATTTTCGCCGAGGATGCGTCCAGCCGCGCGGTCGGCAGGCAGTTCCATCTTCCGCACCGTCACCCCCATCGCACCGAGTGACGCGGGCTTGATGTCGAGCGGCTTCTTCTTGGCCGCCATGATGCCCTTGAGCGACGGCAACCGCTCCTTGTTCAATCCGTCGTCGATGGTCAGCAATGCCGGTAGCGGAAACTCGAGCACTTCGGTGGCGCCTTCGAGCGCGCGATGCGCCGTGCCCTTCCCGGCTGCGATGTCCAGCTTGAACACGTTGGTCACGCACGGCAAGTCGAGCAGCTCGGCGACCATCGGTCCGGTCATCTGATTCATCGAGTCGATCGCGATGCGTCCGAAAAGCACGAGATCGTAGCCGCCGTCCTTGAGTTCCGCGGCAAGGGCACGCGCGACCGCAAACCCGTCGGACGGCATGCTGTCGGATTTGAGGAGGACGCCACGATCGGCACCCATCGCGAGCGCCTTGCGGATCTGCTCCTGCGCCGCATCAGGACCGAGCGAAATCACGGTGACTTCACCAGCGCCCGCTTTCTCCTTCAGCTGCAGCGCCGCTTCAATGGCCCACAGGTCGAAGTCGTTGACGTCGTACTTGAGACCAGTCTCTTCAACTCGGGTCCCGTCGGCGGAGATGGCGAACTTCACTTCCATCACCGGAACGCGCTTGATGCACACGGCGATCTTCACCGCGAATGCTCCATCTAAAGGCCAGGAACTGAGCAAGAACCAAGGGGGATCAACCACCGGAAGCTAGAACGCGGGTAGACCTCGGGCAATGCGACGCGAGCGTCGGGTTTTGCCCCTGCTCCAGCCCTACTTGAACGCGTTCAGGCCCGTGATCGCCATGCCAAGGATGAGCGAATGCACGTCGTGCGTTCCCTCGTAGGTGTAAACGCTTTCGAGGTTTGCCATGTGTCGCATGGCGGAGTATTCGGCCAGGATGCCGTTACCGCCGAGCAAACGGCGCGTCTCGCGCGCCACGTTCGTGGCGATGTCGACGTTGTTGCGCTTTGCGAGCGACACCTGCACCGGTGTGAAGTTGTCCGCGTCCTTCAACCGTCCGAGGTGCAGCGCAACCAGCTGACCCTTCACGATCTCCGTCAGCATCTCCGCGAGGCGCACCTGCTGAATCTGAAAACCGCCGATCGGCTTGTCGAACATGACGCGATTCTTTGCGTAGGCCACTGCTTCCTCGAAGCATGCGAGCGCAGCACCCAACACGCCCCACGAGATCCCGTATCGCGCCTGTGTGAGACACATCAGCGGGCTCTTGAGCCCCTTGCTGTTCGGGAGCAGCGCGCTCGCGGGCACGTGCACGTCGACAAGGACGAGCTCCGAGGTGTCGCTTGCACGCAGCGACAGCTTTCCCTTCTGGTCCTTGGCCTGAAAGCCGGGAAGCCCGGTGTCGACGACAAAGCCGCGAATCGAGCTATCCTCGTCGCTGTCACCGGTCTTGGCCCAGATGATCGCGATGTCGGACATGCTTCCGTTCGTGATCCACATCTTGCTGCCATTGATGACCCAGCTGCCGTCCGCCTGTTCGCGCGCTCGTGTGATCATCCCAGACGGGTTGGATCCGAAGTCAGGCTCCGTCAACCCGAAACAGCCGATCAACTCTGCCTTGGCAAGCTTGGGGAGATATTCACGCCGCTGCTCTTCCGATCCGAACGCGTATATCGGATACATGACGAGCGCCCCCTGCACCGAGGCGAATGAGCGGATCCCGGAGTCACCGCGCTCCAGCTCCTGCATGATGAGGCCATAGGCGACACTGGAGAGGCCGGCGCAGCCGTACTCCTCGGGAAGCGACGCACCAAGCACACCAAGCTCCGCGAGCTCCGGAATCAGCTCCGTGGGAAACCGGCCCTGCACGTAGCAGTCGCCGATGATCGGCAGCACCTTCTCGTCGACGAAGGCGCGCACCGTTGCGCGAATCGCGCGCTCTTCCTCGGTCAGCGCCGCGTCGATGTTGAACAGGTCGGCGGGGCTCGCGGTGAGCTCCACAGACGGCAGGGCCGGAATCGCGGCAGCGCCGACGAAGTCGATCGTCATGATGTCAGGTCTGGCAAAGGGTTCACCCAGGGCATGGGCGTTCCGGAATCTAGTGGCTTCGGGGGGTGAATGCGCCCCGCGGCACACAGAGTGTTTCCTACGTCGAGAACGGAAATTTGGTCGACTGACTCTGTCCAGCACGCTGCGCCCCAGGCATAGTGCAACGTCAACCTGAGCTCTTCCGTTCCGCGTAGAAGGCGCCCGACGCCCTGCACTGTTGAGGATTGTGATGTACACTCGCTCCCAGGTTTCACGGCTGGTCACCGCCTTGGCATTCTTCACCGCATGCTCGACCGCATGCTCGTCGGATTCGGGCACGGAGCCCACGCCCACGCCGACCCCGGCGATCGGTGTGAGCACCGCCACCGCCACGGCCACCGCTGCCCGTGGTGCGACGGCCACGTACCCCTTCACCGTCTCGCGAACCGGTGGCTACCAAGGTCCCGTCTCCCTCGTCGTCGAGGGGCTCCCCAACGATGTCACGGCTGCGTTTGTACCATCGACGCTGCCCAACGGGACTACCGCTTCGACGTTGTCACTCACCGTTGGCGCCAACGCAGTGGTCGCGACAAACGCCAACATCACCGTGCGCGCGTCGGGCACAGGTGTCTCCCCGCAGACGACCAGTGTGTCGTTGACCGTCACCGCCGCCGCCGCAGGCTTCACGATGACGGCCGCTCCGACGGCGCTGTCCGTGGCCGCCGGTGCAACCGGCACGAGCACGGTTACGATCGCTCGTCAGGGCACGTTCGCGGGCGCCGTGGACCTGAGCGTGCAGAACGCGCCGGCCGGCGTCACGGCGACGTTTGCGCCGCCGCAACTCACCGGCGCGACACTGCAGTCGACCGTCACGGTGACTGCGACAGCTGCAACCGTGCCGGGGACCTACTCGCTCACGGTTCGCGGCACGTCCGGCACAGCGATCGTGGACGCTGCAATTGCACTGACGGTGACGGCACCAGCTGCCGTCGGTTTGAACCTCGCGTCAAGCACACTGACCATCAGCCAATCGCAGACGGGCAGCACCAACATCGTCGTCAACCGCACCGGCGGCGCGACGGGCAACGTCACGATGGCGCTCGAAGGAGCGCCTGCCGGAGTCACCGGCACCTTCAATCCGGCATCGGTGCCCGGCGCGTCGACGACGCTCACGATCAGCGTTGGCGCAACCGTGCCCCCGGCTACCTACAATCTCACGGTTCGCGGCACATCGGCGAGCGGTGCAGTCGGCACGACACCGCTGACGCTTACGGTGCAGGCGGCGCCAGCTGGCAGCTTCGCCATGAACGCTACGCCCGTGACCGTGACCGTACAGTCAACTTGCTGGCCTCGCCGATGTAGATAGCGCAGTTGCGTTCCGTGAATTTCCGGGCCTTGCAGCGCAGGAGTGCTTGCAGAATCCCGCAACGAAGACGGTGAACGGCAAGGTACCGAGTCTCGGCCTGTGGCCGCGGCGTTGGACGCACGACGCGAACGCACGACAGCCCCCGACGCGAACGCGTCGGGGGCTGTCGTGCGTTACGGCCATGAGAGCCGCACCGCCTTCATGCGGTCAGTTGCTTACGGAGCAACGATAACGAGCGTCATCGGGATCGCGTTTGCCGTCGCACCGGTAGCAGTACCCGTGAGCGTGATCTGATACGTTCCCGGCTGCGTCGCCGCAGTCGTCACGATTGACACGGCGGCGGTCGTGCCGGTCACGGACGTCGGTGTAACCGTCGCGGTAACACCGGTCGGCGCACCCTGCAGGGCAAACGACACGCCACCCGTGAATCCCGCCTGACGAGAAATCGTGATCGTGGATGTCGCGGTCTGCCCTGCCGTCAACGTGAACGCGGCCGGGGACGCAGTTGCACCGAAACCTGACACAGTGTTTGCGGTAACCGTCAGGGCAACATCCTGTGCCTGCGACGTCACGCCGTCGCCGGAAGCACGAATGCGGATGGTCGTCGGTGTGGCCGATGTCGTGGCGGTCGTCGACGCGTTCAGCGTGACGGTGCTCACGCGCGAACCCGAGGCGATCGTAGCCGTCGCGGGCTCGAAGGTGGCCGTGACACCGGTCGGCAGGTTCTCAGCCGTGAGTGTGACCACACCATTGAACGAACCGGACCGCGTGATAACCACAGGAATCGTCGTGGCACCGCCCTGTTTAACAGAAGCACTGCTGAGTGCGCTGGCGAATGTCAGACCACCCTGCGGGCCAGGTCCTACGGTATCGTCATCGTCGCTGCAGGCGGCTGAAAACACGGCTGCGGTAAGCATCAGGGGAAGTATTGAGCGCATTGCGTTCCTCTCTCAGGTAGTGATCGGTGTTGCATGTTGAAGCAACGCCGTCACGCAAGCGACGCTCCGCGTTGCACGCGCTCTGTGACCTGGACGACCTGAGGATCCAAGCAATTTGCATTACCACATGTTCACCTCGCATTTCGAAACACGCGTGCAAGGTCTCGTCAGGCCTCGCGTCGTTTCTGCTTCGTACGGGCAGGTGTAAGCGGCTCGACAGCGCGACGCGCTGCTGGCGTGATTCCCACTTCGCGACACTTCTTGCGAAACGCGGTCCCGTGATCGATCGGCATGCCGGACTCGTGCTGCCACTGGTGCACCATCTCGTGCAGCAGCGTATGCATCGCCTCCCGCCAACCGTGTTTCACGACATGACTACGCGAGAGCGCAATCTCAGCCGGCGTGAGACGGGAGCCTGGATCGTAGTGGCCGAGTCGCGACGCCATCCGTCCGGATATTCGCAACGCCACTGGCTGGAGCGCACCGTCGAACCATCGCGTGTTGAGTTCGCGATGCGCCGTGCCGAGGCCGGCGACCAGGGCGACATCTCCGGGGCGGGCACGCTCGACTCGAGGCACTGCCGGCGCGCGCTCCACATCATGACTCAGAATGGCGGCCTTCGCTGCAGCGCGCGCCGATCTCGTGCGTGACGTGGCAAAGGTCACAATGGCCTGCAACACCTCATCCGTCGCGTCCGCATAGCCCTCGTGGACGCGCAGCGTGCGGCCGATGAGTGACA
>DASQZA010000248.1:0-20635 GCA_035638935.1 Gemmatimonas sp.
GATCGGGCGAAAATTTCTTCTTCAGCTGCACGGAATATTCGAGCACCTCGAAGTCCTCACCGCCTTCGAGATCAGCGCTCGACGTCAAGGACTTGAATCGCCACTGGCGAGTGAATTCCTGCAGCCGCGGTTCAATGACACGCCGGGTCAACATCGGGTTTCGCGTGTGCAGCAGCAGACGGGCATCCGGTACGAGCGCTGGAAGCGCATCCTCGCCCGTCACCGCCGACGCACGCTTCCACGCGCGCTCGGCCACCCCTTGCAGCTGATCGCGGGTCATGTTGCGAAGCACTTCCTCGTCCATGTGCGCAACGAAGGTGCCCGTGCGCGCCAGCGACTGCGCACGCTTGAGACGCTTTTCGGCGATGCGTCCGTCGAGCTCCACGGGTGCGCTGCCGAAATCGGTGTACCAGAGAAAGAGCACGGTCATGTTGAAGCCGATCGACAGCACGACCGCCACCGGGAGATTGACCGCGGCGGCGAGTCCGATCGCGGTCGCGAGGAAGACGTAGACCGCGTCCTTGCTGTCGTCGAGGGAATTGCGAAAGCGCACCGCCGCAACGATGCCGGCCAGGCTGAACGCCAGGGCGATGCTGTTCTTGACGAGCACGACGACGCCCGCCACGACCGTGGGCAACATGATCAGCAGCTGCACGACGGACTGCTGGTACCCGCGCTTCGCGCGCGTCAGCAGGTAGACCCACGCCACCGGAATCGACAGCAGCACAGCCGCCAACATCGCCACGGCGACGGTGATGGCCATGGACACGTCGTCGAGTTGCCCCGACCCGGTGCCCTCGAGCGCCACGGCGGCATCGAGCCCGCCCTTGCCGAAGATGGCGTCGAGCGAGGCCGGCGCGAAGGCACCCCCATGCGGCAGCCAGCGCCAGACGAGGGCACCGATGCCAAGGAGCGCCGTGTAATAGACGGCGCATCGGAGTATGACACGGGTGGCGGGCTCGGAACCGGGCGAGTTGCGCATCGCGAGAGTATCGTACCATCAGGGTTTATGCGCTATGGTCAACTGCGTTCGCAGTTCCGCCTGCCGGTCCAGCACCCCCCAATCCCCCGATCCGTGACCATTCGACGGACACTTCAGCGCCGTGTGTACGCCAGCACCATCCTGGTGACGCTTGGCATCTGCGCGCCGGCACTGGGCTGCGCGCAGGCTCGGCCAGCGACAACGGCGAATACAGCGGCTGCGACCACCGCCGCTGCGACTGGCGCGCCCGCGAGTGCGCCACCCGAACGTCCGGCGCTCGTCGTGCTGCTCGTGCTCGACCAGTTCCGGGCGGACTACCTCCAGCGGTTCGGGCCGCAGTTGACCGGCGGACTCGCGCGCCTGATGCGGAACGGCGCGCAGTTCACCGATGCGCACCACGACCACGCGATCACGGAGACGGCGCCTGGTCACGCCAGTCTGCTGTCCGGTCGCTTCCCGCGCTCGACGCGCATCATGCTCAATCGCGTCGGCGTCGAAGACGACACCTTGCCGTTGATCGGGGGCGGGATCGGCAGCGGTGCGTCGCCCGCGCGTTTCGCCGGTTCGACACTCGTCGACTGGCTGCGCGCGCGCGACCGTGGGACGCGCGTGCTGTCCGTGTCCATGAAGGACCGCGGCGCGATCCTGCCGGTGGGCCGCGCCAAGGGAGACGTGTACTGGTACTCGCCGAACGGACGCTTCGTGACGAGCCGCTACTACGCGTCTACGCTGCCCTCTTGGGTGACGGCCTTCAACGCCCGTCGCTTACCGCAGAACTACGCCGGGGGCATCTGGACGCTGCTGCTGCCGGACAGCGCGTACCGGGAGCGCGACGACTTTTCCATCGA
Source organism: Gemmatimonas sp. (assembly GCA_035638935.1). Classification (GTDB taxonomy): domain Bacteria; phylum Gemmatimonadota; class Gemmatimonadetes; order Gemmatimonadales; family Gemmatimonadaceae; genus Gemmatimonas. Next base: position 1,831 of record DASQZA010000248.1, read on the forward strand.
AGGCGCCGGCCAGGACTACCTGTTTCCCCACCGCCTGCCGACGGACTCCGGCGATGCCGCGAGCCTCGTGCGGGTGACCCCGTTCATCGACGACATCACACTGCAATTCGCGCTGCAGGGGGTGGTCTCGCGCGAACTCGGCGCCGATGGCGGCGCGCGACCGCGTACGGACGTGCTGTCGGTCTCGCTCTCGGCGACGGATGTGATCGGACATCGGTATGGCCCGGACTCGCGCGAGATGCACGATCAGGTGTTGCGTGTCGACCGTGCGCTCGGGAGCTTTCTCGATTCGCTGTACGCGCTGCGTGACTCGACGCGCGTGCTGGTTGCCCTGACGTCGGATCACGGGGTCGCGTCGATTCCCGAGTTCACGTCGTCGAATCAAGCCGAGGGTATGCCACTCGCGCAACGCGTCGAGCTGTACAGCCTCCTGCCGGCCGTGCGCGCGAAACTGCGCGCGGCGCGCGTCGACACATTTGCAATTCACATCGACGAACAGATCGTGCTGGTCGATCGCGACGCCTTCAAGAAAGCAAAGGTCGATCCGGAGCCCATGATCGATGCCTTCGCCGCGGAGATCCGGAACGTGCCCGGCGTGCTGCGTGCCGATCGATTCGCGAAGATGGTGGCGGATTCGGCGGACGACCCGATCGCGCGCCGGTGGAGCCACCAGTTTCCCGCCGCCGTACGCGTCGAGCTGGTCGTGACGCTCGCGCCCTCGAGCACGTGGGGTGGCAACGTGGGTTCACACGGGTCGCCGCACCCGTACGACTCCCACGTGCCGCTCATCATCGCCGGCGCAGGTATCAGCCCTGGTCCGTTCAACGGCTTCGTGCGCACCGTGGACCTGGCGCCGACACTTGCGGCACTGGTCGGCGTGAAGCCGACGGAACCCCTCGACGGGGTGCCGCTACCGATCAAGCGATAGGTTCTTCCTCGGCGCCTTCCTCGCTGCCTTCTTCGCCCGACGTCTCACCGTCGATGTCCTCATCGGGCAAGCCCAGGGCGCGGCGACGCTGGCGCTCCTCACGCTTGGCATCCTTCTTCGCCTTGCGGTCCGCTTCCTTCTTGCGTTTTTCGTAGTCGTAGTTCGGTTTACGTGCCAAGCGGCGCTCCGGAATGTTCGAAATAGGATCCAAATGTCAGACGGCGCAGCATGGTGCGCTTTTGCAAACTAACCGACCGGCACCCCCGGTGTGTCCATCCCCATCCCGTACCCGGGTCGGTTCAGTCGGCGTATGGGTAATCCGGGTCCGCGAGTCGCTGCGCGCGCTCCACGGCGTCGGCCCCCGCGATCTGGTGGATGAGATCCACCAGCATGCCGCTCAGGTGATTGCCGTACTTGAGCAGGCTCACGGCGCGGGCCGGTCGTTGCAGCAGGAACGCGAGGAAGCTCAAGTCCTTCTTGAGTGCGTTGCACTCCTTGCAGCAGAGCACCAGGTTGTCGCGCCGGTCGAACGCGCTCTGGCCGCGCCGCGGCGTGACATGATCGAGCGTGACGGTGCGATCGGTCACACGTTTCTCGCAATACGCGCACACCGCACCGTGGCGTGCGAGCAGCCACAACCGGGTTTCCGTGTACGCGAGACGGCTGGTGGGGACGGACGTGTGTGCCTGTGGCGCGCGACCGGTGGCTTTGCGACGTTTGCGTGGAGCGGGCATCAGCTGCGGATGACGGGAAACGGGAAGGCGGATGGATACCGCACATTGGGTAGAATCTGTCGCGGACCGGTGGAATCAGATGTGGGTGATCTGGATCGCGTACCCGTCCTCGTCGACCACGCGAAATTCCCCGCGCGGCGCGTGCTGCGGAAACAGGATCGGCCCGACCTCGACGCCAGCCGCCGCCAGGGCCGCGTGTGCGGCGGTGACATCCGCGTAATACACGTAGAACAGCACTGCCTGTTCCTCCGCGATCACGGGTGCACTGGCACGCGCCAGCATGAGCTGGGCCCCCTCGTACTCGAGAATGGCCCATTCGACTTCACCGCTCGCACCCCGCGTCGACCCGCCCACGGCGAAGCCAAGCTTCTCGTAGAACGCAATGGCACGGGGGACATCGGTCACGTGCGCCAGCGGCACGAGCGCACGCGGCGCGAGGACACTTGTGCGCTGTGCACCCTTCGGCGGCTTGGGGGACATCAACGGTTGACCTCCGCTCGCCGCGCCTCGGCGCCACGCGCCTCTGCGCGCCGCCCGCGTGACATGAAGAACAGTACCGTCGCCACGATCACGGCGATGACGATGCTCTTCCACTCCGAGAGCGTGATCGACGTCAGCAGGCCGATGATCACGAGACAGGCGAGCACCGGGACCACGGCGGCGCCCGGGACGCGAAAGGGAATGCCGCCGGATTGGATGTTGCGACGGCGCAGCTCGAACGCGGCGACCGCGCAGGCGAAGTACACGAGCAGCGCCGCGACGTTGGAAATGATGGCCAGCGCACCGAAGCCACTGCTGATCGCCAGCGCACACGTGAGCGAAAGTTGGAGCAGGATCGCGACGTGCGGCGTCTTCCACGACGGATGTACCGACGCGAGTTGGCGTGGCAGAAAGCCGTCGCGCGCGAACGCGAACAGCGCACGCGGTACGGCGAGTGCCATGCCACTCAGGTAGCCGAACGTTGACACCACGACGCCCACCAGCAGCAGCGTGCGTCCCCAGGGCCCGAGCACGATGCCCGCGGCGTCGGCGAGCGGCGTCTTCGATGTCGCGAGCGCGCTCCCGAGCACGCCCTGCGCGACGAGCTGCAGCGCGATATAGAGCAGCGTGATGCCGATCATCGCCGTGAAGATTGCGCGTGGCACGGTGCGCGCCGGATCCCGCACCTCACCGCCCGGCACGAGCGCCGTCTCGATGCCGCTGAACGCGAAGATCAGCACGATCGCTGCGCGGGTCAGCGTCGCCGGCTCCGGCGTCGACGTCACCGCCAGATTGTCGCCGTTGATGAAGAACACACCGACGAACACGAGCAGCAGCAACGGTGCGAGCTTGGCGACGGTGGTGACCTGATTGAGCCGGTTGCCCTGTTTCACGCCGATCAGGTTGATGCCACCCGTTACGGCGAATGCCGCCACGAGCACCAGCGCACGCGGCACCGGCCCCGCGAGCGCCGGTATCAGCGTGCCGACATTGTCCGAGAACACGGTGCTCACTGCAGCGACGGCGTACGTGCCGAGCAGCCAGAGCATGACACCGGTGAGAAAGCCGGCGTACGGGCCGAACGCGAGCTCCACGTACGCGTATGGCCCACCCGTGAGCGACACTCGGCTGCCCGCTTCCGCGATGCACAGCACGATCAGCCCCATGGCGATCGCGCACACGACGTAGGCCAGCGGCGCCGCGGACCCGAGCGCGCTCGCGACGGCGGCCGGGAGCCGAAAAATGCCGCCGCCGATCGTGATGTTGGCAATCGCGGCCGCAAGACCCCAGGTACCGACGACCCGGACCAGCGAGGAGTCGGCAGAGCCGGCGGCGCCCGATGTCGAGGTTCCAGCGGGCGATCCAGACGTGGCGCGTGGCTCAGTCACAGGCGGGCGGTATCGAAGGGCCGAGGGTGGTGCTGCAGCGGGCCACGCAAACTACTGCGACGGGACGCGTTACGAACGCGGCAGGGCCAGCGCCACCGTGGAATCGACCCGCCAGGTGCCCGTCGTGTCACGTGACAGCACGACGCGCCAGGCCGAGTGGCAATGCTCCCCACATGCACGTGCGACGAGGAGCGCCGCGGCACCGCCCGATCTCCTCACCGGCGCTGTCACCTCCACGATGCCACTGGCGCCCGGAAACCGGCGGAACCAGGCGTCCCACCCGTCTGGATACTCCCGGAAGTGCCGGTCGAGCAGCGCCGGGTCGACGGCGTGCACGGGTACGGGTAGGCGCAGTGTCGCGGTATCGAGGTGTGCCAGCGTTAAACTTTCCGAGACCACCAGGCTGCTCGTGGCCGCAGACCGCAGCCGTTTCTGCCCGAACGTCGGCGCATCGGCGAGCGACCCGGTCCACAGCAGCACCGAGCGTGCGTCCTCCCGGTCGACGAACAGCGCGCGCAGTGCGACCTGTGCGATGCGCGTCGACTCAACTGGCGAAAACGGCGCCTCGTGCCGTGTGCACGCCGCCAACACGAGGACCGCCAGGGCGATCCCTCGCGCTGCACCCACTACGCAGTCGGCTTCGTCATGCCGGCGCGGAAGATCGCGATGAGTCCAAGGCCGCTCACCACGAACACGCCCAGCCACACCAACGCGATCGACGTCTTGCCGTACAGGAAGCTGCCGGTGCCGAAGAGGGCTGAGTAGACGAAGACGCACCCGAGCACCCAGCCGCCGAGCGCCACCGTCATGCTGTCCGGCGACGGACCGACGCCGGCCTCGGCGCGCACGCTCGTCCATCCCGGGCCGGCCGGGCGCACACGCTTGTAGAAATCGACCAGCGTCGCGCGATCGGTCGGTGCCGTCATGTACGTCACGGCCACCCAGCAGACCGTGGAAATCACGACCGTGTAGATCAGCGACTGGTGGTCGGGGAGCGTGAGACCGTTCTTGCCGGCAATGAAGAAACCGATGGAGACGATGAACGAACTCGCCATCGCTGCGACTTCGCTCCATGCATTGATGCGCCACCAGAACCAGCGCAGGATGTAGATGAGACCCGTGCCCGCGCCGATCTTGAGAATGAGGTTGAAGCTCTCGGCCGCCGTATCGAGCACGAAGGTGAGAAGTGCGGCGACCACCATCAGCAGTGCCGTCGTGATGCGTCCGGCGAGCACGTAGTGCCCCTCGGTCGCATCACGCTTCACGAAGCGTCGGTAGAAGTCGTGCACCAGGTACGACGTGCCCCAATTGAGATGCGTCTCGATGGTGCTGCGGTACGACGCCAGCATGCCCGCGAGCAGGAATCCGAGCGCGCCGGCCGGCAGCAGGCTCAGCATCGCCGGGTACGCAATGTCGTTGCCAATGAGCTTCGGGTCGGCGTTGGGAAATGCGCTCTTGATCGATTCGAGCGTCGGGTACACGAGCGTCGAGCAGAGCGCGACGATGATCCACGGCCACGGGCGCAGCGCGTAGTGCATCACGTTGAACAGGAGGGTGCCGCCGAGGGCATCGTTCTCGGTCTTGGATGCGAGCATGCGCTGCGCGATGTAACTGCCGCCACCTGGCTCGGCGCCCGGGTACCAGACGCTCCACCACTGCACGGTGATCGGGATGATGAAAATCGCGAGCGCCGTCGACCAGTCGCTGAAGTCGGGCATGACGTTCAACAGCTTTGGATCGACGCGCGTGATGAGCCCATCGAGACCGCCCACGGCCGGATGCTGCAGCGCATAGAACGCCAGGACGAACGTGCCGCTCATCGTGATGACGAACTGCAGCGAGTCGGTCACGAGCACGCCCCAGAGCCCCGAGATCGACGCGAAGAAAATGGTCATGATGGAACACACCAGCAGCGTCTGCCACGCCGGCCATCCCAATACCACGTTGGCGATCTTGACGGCCGCAAGATTGACCGTGCCCATGATCACGCAGTTGAAGAACAGGCCCAGATAAATGGCACGGAAGCCGCGCACGAACGTCGCGGCGTTGCCGGAGTAGCGGCGCTCATAGAACTCGAGATCGGTCACCACTTCCGAACGCCGCCAGAGCCGCGCGAAGAAGAACACGGTGAGCATGCCCGTCAGCAGGAACGACCACCACATCCAGTTCTGGGCGACGCCTTTCTGTCGCACGATGTCCGTCACGAAGTTCGGCGTGTCCGTGCTGAACGTCGTGGCCACCATCGAAACGCCCACCAGCCACCAGGGGGCAGCCCGGCCTGACGTGAAGAACTCCGTCGTATTCGTTCCCGCCCGCTTGTAGAAGAACAGCGCTGGCAGGAAGGACAGAATGATCGAGGCGGCAATGATGCCGAGGTCGATGGGGGCGAGTTGCATGGGAGAGGGAGAGAAGCAGAGGAGCAGAGAGGCAGGGCCCCGGGGCGCTCTGAGGCTGCGTCGGGATGGACTGCGCGGTAATGTACGCGCATGCAGAACCTTACGTTTCTCGATCTGTTCGTCCTGGTGGCCTACCTCGCCGGCACGACCGCCCTCGGGATCTACGTTGGCCGGAAGCAGAGAGACGCCCGCGACTATTTCGTGGCCGACAAGGCCATGCCGTGGTGGGCCGTGCTCTTTTCCATCGTGGCCTCGGAAACCAGCGCGCTGACGTTCATCAGCATTCCCGGCCTGGCCTACCTCGGCAACCTGGGATTCCTCCAGGTCGTGGCCGGATACATCATCGGTCGGATCGTCGTCGCCTTCACCCTCCTGCCCCGCTACTACGAGGGTGAGCTCGTGACGGCCTATGCGCTGCTGGAAAAGCGCTTCGGGCTCGGGACGAGGCGCTTCACATCCATCGTGTTCATGTTCACGCGCGCCATCGCCGACTCGGTGCGAGTGTTCGCGACAGCGATTCCCATCGCGCTGATCATCGGCGACTCCGTTCCGCGCGAGTACGTCATGCCGGCAGCCATCGTGATCCTCGGGCTGCTCACGGTGATCTACACCTACAAGGGTGGCATGCGTGCGGTGGTGTGGACCGAGTTGGTGCAGGCGGGCGTATACGTCCTCGGTGGCATCAGTGCAATCGTCCTGCTCGGGCGTGCGGTCACGGGCGGGTGGTCCGCCATCATCAGCACGGCGTCGGCATCCGGCAAGTTGCAGGCGATCAGCTGGTACACGGGCTTCGACCAGCCGCACACGATGTTCGCCGGCATCATCGGCGGTGCATTCCTCGCCATGGCATCGCACGGCGCCGACCAGCTGATCGTCCAGCGCCTGATGACGTCACGCAACCTGCGTGATGCACAGAAGGCGATCATCGGCAGCGGTTTCGTGGTGTTCGCGCAGTTCACGCTGTTCCTCTTCGTGGGCGTAGGCCTCTGGGTGCTGTACGGCGGACGCGAGTTCCCCGCCGCCGACCAGATCTTTCCGTTCTTCATCATCGAGCGCATGCCGCCGGGTCTGCTCGGGTTGATTCTCGCGGCAATCGTCGCAGCCACGATGAGCACTCATTCCGGCACGATCAACGCACTCGCCGCCGCCACGACGCACGACATTTACCTGCCGCTCTCCAAGCGAAAGGCCGATGACCCCGAGACGCTGCGCATGGGCAAGCTGTTCGCGCTGATCTGGGGTGTGGTGCTCACCTTCGGCGCCCTGCTCTACCCGGACGACCCGAAGCGGCCGGTGGTCGTGGTGGCACTGGCAATCGCCTCCTTCACCTACGGCGGTCTGCTCGGCGGCTTCTCACTCGCACTGTTCTGGCGCCGCGCGATTCAGCGCGACGCGATCACGGGCATGTCGGTCGGCATCTTCTGCATGGGGCTCGTGGTGTTCGCGAAGCAGCTGAGCGGCTTCTTCCCGTCACTCGCGCCAACACTGCAACCGTTCACGGGCATCGCCTGGCCATGGTACGTACTGATCGGCACAACGATCACGTTCCTCGTCGGTGTGCTCTCCTCACTCACGCACCCAGCCGACGTCGCGGGAACCGGCTCTGGCGTTGGATCGGGGATGAACTGATGCGAGTGAGTGCGACTTGAACTGCAGGTAAACGGATAAAAACAGAAGAGACGCTGAAACGAAACGGATCTGCCTTGTATGTCAAGCAGATCCGTTTCGTTTCAGCTGTGATCGGTTTTTATCCGTTTACCTGCGGTTCAAAGTTGCATCGCAACAAAGCCCGCGTCACACCGGATCCGCCCCCAGCCCCGCGTAGTAGCCCGCCACCCGCGCCTTTGCCCCGCGCGCCGTATACAGGTCTGGCGCCCGCGTCGCGATTGCCTCAGCGATCACCGCTGCCACGTCCTCGGCGCTCTGTGAATCCGGCAGCGTGCGCGAATCCGGCCCGCCGTGGAGCGCGTTCAAGCCGAAGTCCGTGCGCACCACGCCCGGCGACACGAGCGTGACCTGGATGCCAGGGTGCGTCTCCTGCAGCTCGGCGCGAAACGCTGCCGTCAGCGCATTCAGGAAATGCTTGGCGCCAACGTACGCCGAGCGAATCGTTGCCATCGGCAGGCGCCCGAGCATCGACGACACGTTGATGATCTGCCCCGAACCGCGCGACTTGAAGTGCGGGAGAATCTCCTGCATGCCGTACAGCGCCGACTTGACGTTCACGCGCATCGTGTCGTCGATGTCTTCACCCGTGAGTACCGATGGCATCCGGCTGATGCCCTGACCGACGTTGTTGACGAACACATGCACCGCGCCGAAGCGCGCAATCGCTTCCGCCACCACCCGCTTCACCTCGATGCGGCGCGTGACATCGGCCACGATCGCGTGGGCGTTGGACCCGCACCGCTCCGCGACGTCGAACAGCGCGTCCTCACGCCGTGCCACCAGCACCAGAGCACATCCCTGCCGTGAAAGCAGTTCGGCCAGTGCTGCGCCGATGCCGCCGCTGGCGCCCGTGATCACGATTACCTGCGGTTCTGTTGCTGTCGTCATTGCTCAAAGATATGACGATTCTCGAGCAGCGAACCCTCGCAGGCGGGCACGACTGTCACGGATTCGTTACCGGTTGGACCGGATGCACCGGCGTGAATCTTGACCAGCAATGTGGCGTTCCCGAGTGCACCTCCGTGCACTTCCGCAGCAGCATTGCTGCTGCAGTTCCACCGGATACTCACAGGTGTGGATGATGTCGAACGACAACCGGCCCGATGATCAGCGTGAGCACTTTCACGAGATGCTCGAATCCTTTCGAGCCGTCGTGCTCATCACACGGACTGGCGCCGACGAGGAACCGAAAGGCAGCCGGCATGATGCGGAGGTTGCGTCGCGCCCGATGCAAGTCGCACGTCTCGATGACAATTGCGATCTCTGGTTCCTCACCGACGCCGACTCCGCCAAGGTGTTCGAGATCCGCAAGGATCCGCAGGTGCACGTGGTCGCGCAGGATTCGGAAAGCCGCTTCGTTTCGTTGACGGGCACCGCACGTGTGCTGCAGGACAGGGCAATCATCACCGAACTGTTCTCCGAACCGTACAAGGTCTGGTTCCCGGACGGGCCCGAGACGCCTGGCATTCGCGCAATCCACGTGTCGGCGGAGGAGGGCGAGTTCTGGGACAGCCAGGGCAAGAACAAGGTGAAGTATCTGCTGCAGGCGGCCAAAGCGTACGCCACTGGGAGTCGGCCGAAGACCGACACGGACCAGTCCGCGCACGTGACGTTGTAGACCGTCGGTCCTGGCAGTGGCGGGTCGGGGCGCCTGTGCCGATACTATGATGGCGGTCCGCGCTGATCGTAGGCCGCAGACGGCACAGGCGACTTTACTGGAATCACAATGTCGCATCGCGCGGAGAGCGCGTCGAAGACCGGAGGGTCCACCGGTGTTTCTGGTGGGCCACTGCGAGTCGGAATCATGGGGGGTCGCGGGGCCGACATCACCGAAGCGGATGATGCCTTCCTCGCCATCGTGGGATACAGCCGCGTCGATTTCGAATCCGGACGCATGAACTGGCGCGAGATGACGCCGCCGGAATTTCTCCACCTGGACGAGGCCGGCATCCGACAGGCGGCGCGGTCCGGCGGCTATACGGTGCCATACCAGAAGGAGTTTGTCCGTCAGGACGGCTCGCGCGTGCCTGTGCTGCTGGTGTGCACGTTTTTGCCGGGTACGGACGCGGATTGGCGCGGGTACGTCGTCGACCTCGGCCCGCGCACGATGTCGAACGAAGCGCGCCTGGTCGACACCCGCGTGGATGATGGGTTCGGGCCGCTGGTCAGCGAGTTGATACGCGAACGGACTCGCATGCTCACGATGCTCGACAACGCTAATGCGATGTTCTGGGCGATCGATGCCGAGTACAGGCTCCTCAGCGCGAATGCGGCGTTCCAGGACGCGCAGCTGGAGTTCTCCGGCTCCACGATTGAAATTGGCGACAGTGTCTTCGATCTGGCCGCGCTTAGTCCAGACTCCGTCGCGCTATGGAGGGCGTTGTACGATCGTGCGTTCGCCGGCGAATCGTTCAGTGTGAATCTCGAGTACCGCAGGCCGCATTCGGATCTCTACCTCGAGGCCTCGCTCTCGCCGGTGCACGACGAGAGTCGCGCTGTGGTGGGGGTATCTTCAGTGTGCTTCGACGTGTCGGCGCGTACTGTCGCCGAGCGCGGGTTGCTGACCAGCGAAGCACGTTTTCGAACACTCGCCGCCGCCTCACCACTCGGCATCTTCCTCACGGACGCCGAAGGGAACTGCGTCTACTCGAATCCTCGGCTCGACGCCATCTGGGGGCTCGAGCCCCATGCGATGCTCGGGCAAGGGTTGTGGCGCGCCGTGAATCCGGCGGATCAGGCCACGCTTCGGTCGATCCTCACGGAGGCGCTGTCACGAAGCAGTGCACAGGAGGGCGAGTGCGAGCTGGCCGCCGCCGACGGCAGGGTTCGGCACGTGCGCATCAAGGTCGCGCCAATCTGGGATGGGCAACACGAGCGCCCGGGATGCAGTGGCCTCGTTGGGAGCGTCGACGACATTACAGAGCAGCGGGCGCACGCGGAGCGCGTCCGGCAGCGTGAGAAGATGGAGTCGCTCGGCACACTCGCCGGCGGCATCGCGCACGATTTCAACAACATGCTTGGCGTCGTGCTCGGACACGCGGAACTCGTGTTGATGGACCTCGATCAGGGTGATGTCACCGCCGTCCGCACCGGCATCGGCGAGATTCGCACTGCAAGCCTGCGTACACGCGAACTGGTGCGACAAATTCTCACGTTCAGCCGTCGCACTGGTCCGGAGCGCATCCCGGTAGATCTCGTCGCCCTGACCGCGGAGAGCACGCAGATGCTGCGCGTAACGTTCCCGGCGACCGTTGCCATGACATCGCTGCTTCCCGATGAGCCACTCGTCATCTTGGGCGACATCAGTGCGCTCCAGCAGATCATCGTGAATCTCTGCACGAACGCGGAGTACGCGATGCGCGAAACTGGCGGCGGGTCGTTGCACGTGGTGCTGCAACGCATGGTGCATGACGGCGTCGATTCAGCAGTGCTCAGGATCAGTGACACCGGTATCGGGATGTCGTCGCGCGTGTGCGATCGTGTCTTCGAACCGTTCTTCACCACCAAACCGGTTGGTGAGGGAACGGGAATGGGACTCGCCGTGGTCCACGGCATCGTGCGCTCGCACGGCGGCAGCATCACGGTCAGTAGTGCCCGCGGACAGGGCACTACTTTCGAGATAGCGTTTCGATTGCCCGCATCGACTTGACCGCGTAGCGCCGGTCACTCGACCGGCGTCAGCGGCTGCTCGAAATAGACAAGCGGGATGTCACGATACTCGACCACGCCGACCTGCCGGAAGCCGCAACGTATGTAGAAGCCGCTCGCCCCGGCATCTGCGTTGAATGCATCCAGCCGCAATGCATCTGCCGGCCATGCGCGAGCGAGACGCGCTGCTTCGCCGAGAAGGGCGCGACCGATCCCCCGCCCCTGGTAATCGGGTCGCACTGCCATGTCGGTGAGATACAGGGGCCTGTTGCACAGTGTGAAGTACGCGGCGTCAATCGCCCAAGGCTTTCGTGTGGAGAGTCGCGTGGTTGCCACGAGGGCCGGACCTCGGCGCGCCAGCACGACGATCCCGGTGTGCATTCCTGACAATACCCCCCGCTCCGTCGGCTGCGACGACCAGTATCCTCGACCGAACCGCTCTGTCAGGTCGATTGCGGCGGCCGCTCGTACCGAGGCCACAGCGGCAGCGTCCGGGTCGCGAGCGACGGAGAAGGAAAGACTGAGCAGCGCCGGCGTCATCGCGTAATCATGTGGCGGGTATGTTCTGCCGTCGAGCGAGGTCATCTTTCGGCATGTCCGATACACGCGCGATCGACGCATCGACCCAGCCGTTCTCCTTCTCGACGTCGCACGCCGACGGTGCCGCTCGTCGAGGGTGCTTCTCGACTCCACACGGGAGTGTGCAGACACCCGCGTTCATGCCGGTGGCAACACAAGGCACCATCAAGGGGCTGTCGGTCGACGAGGTGGAGCGCGCGGGCGGTCGCATGATGTTGTCGAACGCGTATCACCTGTACCTGCGCCCTGGGGACATGGTCGTACGTGCGCTTGGCGGATTGCATGCGTTCACGCGCTGGAGCGGGCCCATGCTGACCGACTCCGGCGGCTTTCAGGTGTTCTCGCTCGCCAAGCTGCGCGCGGTGACCGAGCAGGGAGTGGAATTTCGGAGTCACCTCGACGGCTCGCTGCACGAGTACACACCGGAAGCCGTCATGCGCATCGAGCGCAACCTCGGCGCCGATGTCATCATGCAACTCGACGAACTGATCGCGGGCGGTGCCGAATATGGCGCATCACGCTCGGCGATGGAGCGCAGTCTCCGGTGGCTCGAGCGCTGCCGCGTGGAGTTCGACCGCATCGATCGCGATGGACGAGAGCCGGCGCCGGTAATCACCGTCCCGCCGGGCGCGCCACCGCTCGCCACGGATGATCCTGCCACCGATTTGCCGGCGCCGATGCAGGCGCTCTTCCCCATCGTCCAGGGGGGGACGCACACGGACCTTCGGCGAGCGTCGATCGCCGGTATCCGCGCGACAGGTGACTGGCATGGGATCGCTGTCGGCGGATTGTCCGTGGGCGAAGCCAAGCCGGCGATGTATGCCACCATCGAAGCATGCGAGCCGCTGCTGCCGGCCGACAAGCCGCGATATCTGATGGGCGTCGGCTTCCCCGACGATCTCATCGAAGGCGTGCGACGCGGGATCGACTTGTTCGATTGCGTGGTGCCCACACGCATGGGGCGGCACGGCACTGCGTTCACGCCGGACGGCACGATGCAGATACGTCAGAGCAGCTACCGCAACGATCGCCGGCCGCTCGACGAAGGGTGCAGCTGTCCTGGATGCACCCAGTACGACCGCGCCTACCTGCGGCACCTCTTTGCAAGTGGCGAGATGCTCGGATTGCGCCTGCTTGCCCTCCACAACGTGACGTTCCTGCTGCAGGTCATGGCGGACGCACGTACAGCTTTGGAAGCCGGCACGTTCAGGTCGTGGAGCAGCGCGTGGCTGCAGCGCTACCTTGAGCGTGGCGGAGCGGGCACGCGGGTCGTGGATGACGAGCTGCCGGTCGACGCTGTCATCGACTGAAGCGCGACTACGGGTTCGTGCGCGTTACGCACGGCGGCACCATCACGAACAGCCTTCGACCCACTCCACTACCGGCTTGCGACCCACACGATACGTCGTCACCCGAGCGCCGTCCGTCTCGAAGACGATCATCAACGTACTACTGCCCGGCGCGGCGATCTTCATGTAGTGGCCAACCGGCCCGGTGTACTTGTGGGGTTCGACGCGTACGGCACTGCCATAGATGGACCTGATCTGCGCTTCGCTGCTGCCGACGCGTGCGCCCTCGACCGTTACCACGGTGCTGTCGCGCACATCGATGCGCACCAGGGTATCCGAGACTGCCATCAGGTACAGTCGCTTGGGCAGCGTTTCGGTTGGAATGAACTCACACGTTCCCACCGCCAACGGCGGTGCTGCGGGCAAGCCGAGTGCAGTGCGAGCCTCGGCAGTCGTCATGCCGATGCGCACACCTTCGACACCGTCCGGTCGCATGTGCCATGCAGCAGGAGCGGCAGTCGCAGTGGCAGTGGCAGCGGCAGCTTCCGCAACCGTACTCTCCTGCGCGACCGTGGAGTCTGTCGTCGATCGGTCGACTGTCGTGCAGGCGAGCGACGTGCCCGATGCAAGCAGTGTCGCGAGCAGGAAATGCGACGGGGACATGGGGCCCGCGCGATAAGCAGTCATTGGGTCGGCTGGAGATGTTTGGCCAGGTAGAACTGCCGGTAACCCGGAGGATAACCATCGAGCGTTCCGAAAAGTACAAATCCGTGCCTTTCGTAGAAGGGACGCGCCTGATACTCGAAGGTGTCGAGGTACATCCCGAGGCAGTCGCGCCGCCGCGCTTCCTCCTCCGCAGTCTTGAGCAGATTACTGCCGAGGCCACCACCGCGAACGTCCGCTGAGACCCAGAGCTTGGCGATGAACATCCAGCGGTAGACGGAGTGGCCAAGCAGCCCGCCAACCACCGCATCGTGCTCGTCGCGCAGAAGGATCTGCACCGACTGCATGTTCGGCTCGCCGATGAAATCCGTGTTGAACTGCCGCAGTCCACGAATGACGGTCTCGACGTCTTCACGCGGCGCATGGGGTTCGATGGACACACGCACGGAGCTCATGAGAGCAGGTCGCAATAGGCGAAGCGCCCGTCTCGCAGCACGACCTCGCCGGTCTGCACGTGCACGGGGGTACCGAAGATCGGCGCCGCCGATACGAACGTGTGGAATTCTCCGTTCTCTCCGCACGGGTCGACATCCGACGGCAAGTCCACGAGCAGCGCGTCGTCGTACACGCGCCCGCAAAAGCTCGCATCGAGCTGGGTCGTATCCACGCAGACAAGGTGTGCCACGTAGCCATCACGGACGAACTGCTCGGCGAGTTCAGCGGTATTGCGCCCCCAAAGTGGAAAGACACCGGACAGGCCCAGCGCACCGATCTGTTGCTCGCGATACGCGCGCACGTCTGCGAGGAACAGGTCGCCAAACGCCATGTGTCGCACGTCCGGAAACGCGCGCATCACGGCCGCAACACCCTCGGCGAATGCCGCTTCATACGCCTCGTTCGACGACATCGGCTGCAGCGCGACCTCGAACAGCGGCAAGCGGAGTACTCGCGCCTGCGCCTCGAGCAACGCGCGTCGGACGCCGTGGATGCTGACACGGTCGTACTCCTGTGTAATGCTCGTCAGCAGCGCAACAACGTTGAACTGGTCGCCAGCTTGCAGTGCAGCCAACGCGAGACTGCTATCCTTGCCGCCACTCCAGCTCATCACGACGGGCGTTCTCTCGGGGTGGGTCATCGTCTCCGCACGATTGATTCACCCGAAGTCTACGGCATGTTGCGGCCCGAAGCATGGGGAGGGATCGCAACAGCGGATAGCAACAGCGAACGGCAACAGCAGGCACGCGGAGGCGCAGAGGGTTGCCTCCAGCGAGGTCAGTGTAGCGACCTTTCTATACGTGGTGACTCCGCAGCATGCGACGGACCCCACCACTCATAAACAGTGAAGTACGACACTCCCGCCGCATGACGGACCTCCGCGCCTCCGCGGCTGTTCTCCGCGCCTCCGCGTGCCTGCTGTTCGCTGTTCGCTGTTCGCCACCTACGGATTAAACCAGTACGACGCCTTGATGAGGAACGTGTTCATCGGGTGGAGACTGAACACACCGCCCACGTCGCGACCGAAATCGAAGTCTGGCTTGGTCGCATCGTTGCCCGCGCGGCCCTGCTGCCACACGAAGAAGATCGTCGATGCCGGCCGGAATTCCCAGCGTACCACCGCATTGGAGCGGAACTCACGCACGTTGAACCCACCCGGGTCGCGGGCCCCCGTGCCGTACGGCTTGTAGCGTGCTGCGTATCCACCAGCGCGAGGCTGGTCGAGTTGCCGCCAGTCCGTGTAGTCACCCGTGCTGACGAACGGTTGGAGGTAGAGCTGCATCGACAGTGTCGGCGTGGCCGTATAATTCACGCGACCCGTCATGCGCACCGTGTGCTGGTCCAGGTGTGCGAACGTGTACGCCGTGGCGCCGCCACCCGGGGCGACGATGTTGTCGAACCATTGGTCGTCGTCGATCCCGTGTTCGTACCGCACCGTGCTCGATGCGGAGAACCGGCTCGAGACGCGGAACTGCAGCGATGGCTCGATCCAGCGGCCGCGTGAGCGTCCCTCGTCGCTGCCGTACTGCCCCGCGAATACCACAGGCGTGTACCACTTCCGGCGGTCACCTTCGACGCCGAGAAACACGTTGTATGAAGGGCTCCGACGAACGGCGGGCCCGCCACGCGCCACACGATCATCGTACGTAGCAGTGCGCTCGTTCAGGTTGCCGCCAAGGTGCAGCCACCACGTAGTTGGCAGCTCCACGTGCCAGTTCGTATTGACGTTCTGCGAGAGCGACAACCCTGCGGTATTCCATGCATTGTACGTGTTGAAGTTCATGTTCAGCCGACGGTAGTAGCGGGTCGGATCGTTGAATTGCAACGAGAACCAGTTGCGGACCATCTGCTGGTCTGCACGCGCCAGGAAGCCCATGTCGTTCGACTCGAAGCCTGGCGAGAAGCGCTCCAGCACGCTCTGGAAACGCGTGATGCCCCCGCCGAACTTGCTGAGCGACATGCGCTGTGCGTCACCCGCCAGCGATGTGCGGGTCGGGTCGTACGCCAGCGCGTCATCCGGCCGGTTGTACTGGTGCACGCTGCTGCGCTGCGTCGACGCGATGGCAGTTGCCGATCCGCGCACCGAGCTGCCGGCCGCATACGCCGTGAACTCGTAGTTGTTGCGGTAGAACCGGTGCCGCAAGTCGACGCCGCCCGTGTAGGCGCTGCGGCGCAGGAAGTCCCGGCTCCAGCTGTCGAGTGTGCGGTCCGTCGCCGTGATCATCGCGCCGATGCCGGTCTGCCCGTTCCGCAGATCCTGCTGCAGGCGCGCGAGTGCGTACGTCGTTTGCGGTTCGAGTGTGCGATCACCCGCGCCCTGTGCCCGCTGCGTGACCGTACCGAGTACGCCAAGTGAGAGTCCGCTCGAGAGACGTCCGCTCAGCTTCGTCGCACCGAGAATACGTGATGACGTCGGGTTGGCCGGATCGCGGTATACGTTGCCCAGCTGCGGCGACCGCCCAATGCGGCGCGAGTAGAACAAACCCGTGCAGCCGGTGTCGATGTCCCCGCATGCCGTGCGGAACTGAAAGATGCCCGCACCCTCGAGGAAGAACGGGCGGCGCTCTTCGAAAAACTGCTCGAAGGCGCCGAGGTTGAGCACCGACGGGTCGGCTTCGACCTGGCCGAAGTCGGGATTGATCGTCGCGTCGAGCGTGAGATTCGAGCCTACACCGACTTTCACGTCGGCACCGAACGCCTGGCTTTGCGGTTTCGAAAAAGCACCACTGCGCTCGAGACGCGTCTCGTTCTTGGTTACGACGTAGGGCGTGACTTCCAGTCGGCGCGGCTGGGGCAGCTGCACGATTCCGCCGATCTCACCGGCTTGTGACACATAGCCCTGCTGGTCGCGCCGGAAGAGCGGCCACGAGATGCGCTGCCGGGTTCGAGCCACATCCCGGACCGCCAGAAAACCGAATGTCTTGTCTGCGTTGCGGTTGAAGCGCATCTGGCTGAATGGAATGCGGAACTCCGCCGTCCAGCCAAGCGAGTCGATGGCCGTTGCCGCGTCCCACACCGCATCCCACGTCACGTCTTCCGTGTTGTCGTTGTACACGTAGAAGTCGCGCTTCACACCGGCAGGATTGACGACGAACTGGTATGCCGTGCGTCGGTCGTGGTACGAATCGATCACGCGCTTCAGCTGTTCACTCTCCGTACGCACGTCGCGGCGCGAGAGCAGGGAGATGATGCTGTCGGGCGCCGGGTCATGCATCCGTCCCATGACGTAGAGATACTTGTCGTCGAACAGGACGCGCAGTTCGGTGCGGAAGCGCGGCACCGCGCCGGTGTTCGGCTCGTACTCGAGGAACTGGTCGATGACCGTTGCACTCTTCCAGGCTGCGTCGTCGAGCTTGCCGTCGATTTCCGGCGCCTGGGACGTGCGCGAGGCAGTACTGAAGCGGGCCGGAGTACGCGCACCCGTCAGGGTCGGCACCGAAGAGATCGACGTCGAGGACGGCTGGGCGTCGAGCGACCTGGGAATCGTGATGGGCGCGACCGCAGTCGCCAGCATCGCGAGTGAACCTGCAGAAACGAGAAGGCGCATCGGAGCCGGGAAGCTGGGGAACGCGTCCACCGCAATTCGCGGCGACCGCGCTCCACCTCAGACATTCCGATACGCTGGATGGTTGGAGGCTACCAGTCCGTGGGCGTGTAGTCCTTCAGGAACTGCCCCCAGACATGACGGCCGGTGTTGATGCCGTCGATGATCGGGTCGACGATGCGCGCCGCACCATCCACGATGTCGAGCGGCGGATGGAAACGGTGCTCCGCCACTTTCCGCGCGGCGATCTCGGCAGGGTCTTCGTCGGTTACCCATCCGGTATCCACCGCATTGATGTGGATGCCATCCTGCTCGTAGTCGGCTGCTGCGGTGCGCGTCATCATGTTCAGCGCCGCCTTGGCCATGTTCGTATGCGGGTGCCGCGTCGTCTTGAACTTCCGGTAGAACTGCCCCTCGACCGCGGACACGTTCACGATGTGCTTGTCGCGGTTTGGCGTGCGCAGCATGAGCGGCTTGAGCCGCGCATTCAGGATGAACGGCGCCACCGCGTTCACGAGCTGCGTCTCGAGCAGCTCGACACTCGGCACCTCCGCCATCGTCAGCCGCCACGAGTTGCGCCCGCGCAAATCCACCTGCTGCAAGTCCTGGTCGAGCGTGCCTTGTGGAAAGAGACCCTGCTGCGCCTCATGCTCTTCCGGCAGCAGCGCGATCTGCGAGAGCGCCGCCGCGTTCGCCAGTCCGGAGTGCGCGAAACTCGATGCCGCCGATCCACTCTCGAGACGTGCGACCGGATTGGCGTTGGCAGTCGGGTTCGCGTCCGGGTTCGCTTCCGGCAGCATGTGATAGCCGCGCAGCCCTTCGTAGTCGCCGACGAGGGCACGCACGTGCGCCGGCATCGTGTGCACGGCGGCCAGTTCGTCGGCCATCATGTGCTGGTAGAACGCCGGTGGCCGCCGCACCGTCTGGCAGGCGTTGTTGACGATGAAGTCGAGCCGGTCGTACCGCGCACTGATGACCGTACAGAACGCCTCC
>DASQZA010000249.1:0-10597 GCA_035638935.1 Gemmatimonas sp.
CGCGAATTCTCGACGAAGATCTTCCGTTCCAGGGAGAATGGTCCTGGAGGATCGACGCCGATGCGGGCGGATCACGCGTGACGCTGACTGAGCGTGGGGAAGTGGGGAATCCGGTGTTTCGTTTCATCGGAACGCACATGACAGGACATACCCGATCGCTCGACGCAGTCCTCGGCGCACTCGCGACACGGGTTGGCGATTCCGCAGCCCCGATCGAAGATGCGCCGGCAAATGCCGCTGCCAGCGTGCCTGCGACGAGACGCTCGTAGCTCATCGCAGCGACCGGACGACCCGTTCGACTCCTCCGTCTCGAGAGACCGGTGACTGTGCGGCAATGGATTGATGGCCAGCAGCAACTGCTCGAACTGGTCGCGCGCGGTGCACCGCTCGGGATGGTGCTCGAGCGTCTGGTCACTGAGATCGAGGCGCAGTTTCCCGACACACTCTGCTCCGTGCTGCTGCTCGACGAGCGAGGCCAGCTCTGGGTGGCCGCCGGTGCGAGCATTCCGCAGGCGTTCGTCGACGCCTGCAATGGTCTCGCGATGGGGCCGGCAGCCGGCTCATGCGGAACGGCGGCGTACAGCAGGAAGGTCGTCGTCGCGCGCGACATCGCGACGGACCCACGCTGGGTGTCGTGGCGCGACGTGGCACTCCGCGAGGGGCTGCGCGCCTGCTGGTCGACACCCATCATGGGCACCGATGCCAACGTGTTGGGCACGTTCGCACTCTACCTGCGAGTGCCAGGCGAACCGTCGGAGCAGCAGCTGCGCTTCGCCGACGACGCGGCCCACATCGCGAGCATCGCGATCGACCGGTCGCGGGTGGAATCGATCGTGCGCGCGAGCGAGGCACGGCTTCGCGAGATCACCGAGTCGATCGACGAGATGTTCTACGTCGACGTGCTCGACAAGTCGCGCTCGCACATCAGCGGGTATGTGAGCCCGGCGTTCGAGCGCATCTGGCGGCGCAATCGCGACGAGCTTACGGTGAATCCCGGCGCATGGATGACATCGATCCACCGTGACGACATCGAGGGCGTACGTGCAGCCATCGCCGCGCGCGAAAACGGTGCGCGCTACGAGCTCGAGTATCGGATCGTGCGGCCCGATGGCGAGCAGCGCTGGATCCACGACCGCAGCGTGGCCGTGCGCGACAACGACGGGCACATCACGCGGTTCATCGGCGTCGTCAACGACATCACCGATCGAAAGCTGACGGAGCTTGCGCTCGCCGAGAGCGAGATGCGGCTGGCGCGCATCATCGACTCCGCACTCGACGCGATCATCACGGTGAACGACGCGGGTTCCATCGTGCTCTTCAACGCGGCGGCGGAGCGTGTGTTTCGCACCACGGCCGCGGAGGCGATGGGCCAGTCACTCGGCCAGTTTCTGCCTGATCCGGGCCGGGTCGCGTCACCGGCGGGCCGGCACCGGTTCCTGCAGGCCGACGACCCGCCCCGCGGGTCGAATAGCCCCTTGGTTCAAGGGCGTCGGGCCGACGGGGAGCGATTCCCGCTCGAGGCATCGGTGTCCCGAGCGGAAGTCGGCGGGCGCAGCATGCTGACCGTGATCCTGCGCGATGTCACGGAGCGACAGCAGCTCGAACTGCAGTTCCGGCAGTCGCAGAAGATGGAAGCGATGGGCCGGCTTGCCGGCGGCATTGCGCACGATTTCAACAACCTGCTCACGGCCATCCGTGCGAGTGCCGAACTGCTGCTCGATGCGCTGCCGCCAGGCGTGCAGCATGACGATGCGGAGGAGATCCGCCTCGCAGCAGACCGTGCAGCGGCACTGACCCGTCAGCTGCTGGCGTTCAGCCGCAAGCAGGTACTGCGCACATCGGTGCTCGATCTCAATGTCGTCGTCGCCAATATCGAGACGCTGTTGCGGCGCGTCCTGAGCGATCGGGTTCGAATCAGCGTGGAGAGGCACGAGGAGCCGGCGTGGACGGTCGCCGATGCGGGACAGCTCGAGCAGATTCTCGTGAATCTTGCCGTGAATGCCCGCGACGCGCTGCCGGAGGGGGGCACCATCACGATCGAGACGGTCGTGCGCGCGGGTGCCGACCTGCCACCCCACATGGAGGTGCACCCTCAGCTACGCGACGCCGAACGGGTGGTGATGCTGATCGTGCGCGACGATGGCGCCGGCATGGACGAAGACGTGCGCACGCGGGCATTCGAGCCGTTCTTCACGACCAAGGAGCCGGGTCGTGGCTCCGGGCTCGGACTCGCGACGGTGTATGGCATCGTCGAGCAGTCGGGCGGCAGCACCGGCATCGAGAGCACGAAGCACAGTGGCACCACGGTCTGGATTGCGCTGCCGTACCAGGCGCCATCGGTCGAGCTGCATGCAGCCGACCCGCCCACCCGGTCAGCGATGCCAGCGTCCGGCACGTTGCTGGTGGTCGAGGACGAACAGGCCGTGCGCACGGTGGTCTGCCGCGTGCTCGGCAACGCCGGTTACACGTTGCTCGTAGCGCCGAGTGCGCGCGAAGCGATCGCACTCTGGCGTGCGCACGACAATGGCGCGGATATCGACGCACTCGTCACCGACATGATCATGCCGGAGCAAAATGGGCTCCAGCTCGCGAAGACGCTGCGGATCGATCGCCCGGAGCTGCCCGTCCTGTTCATGTCAGGCTACTTCGAGGGCAGCATCACCGAGACGGAACGCGCACCCCACACCGCCTTTCTCGAGAAGCCGTTCAGCACGGAACAGCTGCTCAATCGCATTGCCGTGCTCTTGCAGGTGTGACGCACATGTGATGCACATGTGATGCACATGTGATTCACATGCGATGCGGATGAGATGCAGATGTGATGCATGCGCAGGTAATGACAGGGAAAAGGCGAATGCAGTAACGATTGCAGGAAGAGCCTGAAATGACTCTCACCAGAGGAGCAGTTCTTGACGTGGGCGCCATCACCATCGATAGCCAAACTCGATGGCGATATCATCCTCTGCGGAGTCACGTCATGCCTCGTACACTCAGTTGTACCGCGCGCGCAGCTGTTGCGCTCGCGCTCTGTTCGACAGGACCTGTGTTGGTCGCGTCGACAGCACATGCACAAGCCACCACGGTCACTTTCAACAGCCTGACAGAAAGTTCACCTGGCGCTGGCACCCGTTTCATCACGAATTGCTACAGTGAAGGCGGTTTCGTGTTCACCGCGGTCGGTGTGCCCTGCACCGGGGCGGTGTCGCTCAACGCGTTCGTGGCAGGGAGCGCCAACAGCCCGATCTTCGGCGGGGGTTCGAGCCCATCGCTGCTGCTCAACACGCCAGCGAGCTCGATAGTCGAGGTAACACAGGGCAATGGTGGGCGATTCACGATGTCATCGATTTCGCTCGCGCACTATTTCGAGGCGAAGAGCACCACTGTGATGTTTACCGGCATGGGTTTGGCTGGCCCAGTCACACAAACCTTCACGCTGCTGGGCACGCAGTCGGGCTTTCAGACTTTCACGTTTGATGGGTCATTCAGCAACCTCTCATCCATTCGGATGACGGCGATGAACGATTTCGGGGAGCCGCTGGTCAAATTCGACAACTTCTCCGCGATCGCGGGAACGGCCGTAATCCCGGAACCAACGACGGTTGCCCTCTCGGCGCTGGGATTGCTCGGCGTCGCGGTGCTCGCTCGGCGGAGGACACGCGCATGACGCTCAACGATTCTGCTCCGACAACGTCCCGCCAGCTTGGCGGACCGGAAGAGCTCTCGCCGAGCCGCCGTGACTTTCTCCGGTCTGCCGGCCTCACAGGTGCTGCACTTGCGCTGGCCGGATGTGGCGCAAACCGCGAAAACGACTTCGGACCGACAGGGCTCGCCGGGGCTGTGGTCGACGCGAACGGGAACGCAACGCTCGACTTCTCGACGGACGTCGGCGTGCTGAACTACGCCTATGCGCTCGAGCAGCTCGAGGCTGCGTTTTACGTGAGCGTAGTGACGAACGCCGCGTTCTCATCCATCTTCGCGGCGAACGAGCAACGCGTGCTGCAGGACGTACGAGACCATGAGGTCGCCCATCGCGATTTTTTCGCGGCTGCACTTGGCGCGGCGCGCATTCCCAATCTCACGCCGGTGTTCACGTCGATCAACTTTGCCAACCGTTTGAGTGTGCTGCAGACGGCGCGCGTGTTCGAGGATCTTGGTGTCAGCGCCTACAATGGCGCGGCGCGATATCTCTCGAGGGCGGACTATCTCGGGGTCGCGGGAAAGATCGTGTCGGTCGAAGCGCGACACGCGTCTGCCATCCGAGACCTGCTTGCCAATCGAACTGGCGAGTTCGCACCGACGGCCTTTGACGCGGCCAATACACCGCAAGCTGTACTGACGGCGGCTGACCCGTTCATTCTCGAAGTCATCACCGTCATCAACGCCTAGGAGCGACGACACATGTCCGACAGCTCAAACACTCCTGGCGCGCTTTCGCCGGTAGATTCCGACATGGCTGCGCGTATCGTATCGCGGCGGCATGCTATCACGCGCGGCGCAACTGCTTCTGGCATGGTCATGGCCGGACTCAGACTTGGCAGTGTACCTGCTGCGCTTGCGGCACTGTCGAGCGACGCCTTTGGCCAAGGGCGACTGCCCACCGTGGTGAATGGTGTGCTCAACTTTGCGCTCCGGCTCGAGTATCTGGAAGCGGAGTTTTACAACCGTGGCGTCGCCGCAGCCAATCTGATTCCAGCGGCAGATCGCGCCATCTTCACGACGATTCAGGCGCACGAGAACGCGCACGTGGAGTTTCTGCGCACCGCACTCGGTGCGTCCGCGCGGCCCAAGCCCACGTTCGATTTCACGGCGGGTAATGGTAGCGGGACCGGGCCGTTTGCCGACGTGTTCACCAACTACGCGACCTTCATGGCGGTCGCGCAGGCGTTCGAGGATACGGGGGTCCGAGCCTACAAGGGACAGGCGCCGTCACTGCAGCCGTACAAGGACATTCTGCAGGCGGCGCTCACGATTCATTCGGTCGAGGCTCGTCATGCGGCAGAAGTACGCCGTCTTCGCGGGAACTTCATGGATCAGGAGCCCAACGAAGGGTGGGTTACCAACGCGACGACGGATATCCCCGGCACGGCGGCCGTGTATGCGGGTGAGGACAACGTCATGCAACTGGGCATCGACGTGACGACGGTAACGACTGTCAGTCGCAAGGAGATCACGGAGTCCTTCGATGAGCCGCTGACGATGGCTGAGGTGCTGGCGATCGTCGATCCGTTCATCGTGTAGCTACCCTCGCAGGAGGTGGTGAACGCAGTGTCCACGCACTGATTGCGTGGACACTGCGTTCACCGACGCGTTGTATCGAAACCGGCCTTTGTGGGCGTGCAGTCGGCAGGATGTGAACCATCCAACGCACGCGCTACGCACCACTCAAAGTCACCGTGAACGTGCTTCCGGCACCAGGCGTGCTCTCGACCGTCAACTCGCCGCCCATGCCGCGCGCAAGGTCGCGGCTGATCGCGAGCCCCAAACCTGCGCCCTCGCGCGTGCGCGTGAGTTCGGAGTTCACCTGCACGAACGGGTCGAAGATCCTGGTGAGGTGTGCGGGGCCGATCCCGATGCCGGTGTCCGTGACGCGAATGTACACGGCTGCGCCGCTTGCATCGGGAGCACTCGTGCACTGTAAGTCGATGCGGCCACCAGGCTCGGTGAACTTGATCGCGTTCGACAGCAGGTTGAGCACGACCTGCTGTAGCTTCTCGCGGTCCGCTCGCACCAGCAGCGCCGGATCACAAGGGGTATGCTGCAGCGTCAGGGACGCTCGTCGGGCCTGTGGCAGCGTCAAGGATTCGCACATCGTCAGCACCTCGTCGACGCTGACGGCATCGATCTCGTAGTACGTCGCGCCCGCTTCGACCTGCGCGTAGTTGAGCACGCCGTTGATCAGTCCCAGCAGGTGCCGCTGGCTTTTGCGGATACGCGCCAGGTCTTGACGCTGTTCGGGACTGACCGGACCGCGGATGCCCAACTCGATCAACTCCGCGTATCCGTCAATCGCATTCAATGGCGTCCGCAACTCATGGGACATCACCGCGAGAAACTCACTCTTGGCGCGGTTGGCGTCTTCGGCTGCGCGGCGCAGCTGCTGCTCGGCCTCGATATTCGTGTTGGTGCCGAACCAGCGCAGGACGGTGCCGTCCGCGTCGCGGGCGGGCACGCTGCGCGTGAGGAACGACTGAAAGGTGCCGTCGGCGCCGCGCAGGGGAAACGTCATCTCGAACGGCTCGCCCGTCGCGATGGACGCTTGCCAGCGCGTCATTATACCCGGCAGCACCGCCGGATCATGCACTGCCTGCCACCCCCAGCCTTCCATCTCGCGTGGCGTGGTGCCGGTGTATGCGTACCACTGCGCGTTGTACCAGTCGATATAGCCGTCCGCGCGTGCCGTCCACGCCAGCGTCGGGATCGCGTCGGCGAACATCCGCAGCTGGGTCTCCGCGGCGGCGAGCTGTTCACGCGCGCGCACCTGCGCCGTCACGTCTCGCCAGAACAACGCGAGGCCGCCGTCGTCCGTGGGATAGGCATCGATCTCGACGTGCACGTCGAGGCCATCCCCGACGTACGGCGTGTCGAGGTGCACATGGACGCGGTCGCGCATCGCACGGTGGTACGGCGCCTCGATCACCGAGCCGACCGTTTCCGGGAACGCCTCCCAGTGCGTACGCCCGATGAACGAGGCGCGCGGCGCCCCCAGGAATCGCTCGGCAGCGGCGTTGACCGTGATGATGCGAAACTCGGCGTCCATGGCCAGGTACGCGTCCGCAACCTGCTCGAGAAAGCGTGCGGCCTGCCCCTGTGCTGCGAGCATCGCACGAGTCTGCTCGGCGTACGCCCGCTCTGCCCGCACGCGCCTCGTGGTTTCCTGACAGAGGACCAACACGCCGGCGATGGCACCCGCATCGTCATGCAC
Source organism: Gemmatimonas sp. (assembly GCA_035638935.1). GTDB lineage: Bacteria > Gemmatimonadota > Gemmatimonadetes > Gemmatimonadales > Gemmatimonadaceae > Gemmatimonas. The sequence goes on from DASQZA010000249.1 coordinate 6,923, forward strand.
GGCGCTGTACCCGTAGGTCCCATAGGCTTCTTCGAGCTGCCCGTTCCGCAGGATGGGAACGAGGCGATCCTCATGCCACGTCGCCTCGCCACCGGCCATCACCCCGGCGATCTCTGGGCCGAGGATCGCCCAGTTCTCCGCCCAGAACTCGGCGCCATTCGCGCCCAGCGCCTGCACGTGCCGCCCATCGTCACCGAGGATTGGCCGATACGCGTCGTTGAAGAGCTGGACCAAGTCTCGCCCCCAGAACAGGAAGCACGGTTGGCGGGCAGCAAGGACCGCGCGGGCCACTGTGCGCAGTGAGATGGGCCAGCGCTCGACCGGGCCGAGCGATGTCGCGCTCCAGTCCTTCGCGCGGTGCAATGCGCGCATCTCGCCCGGACCGACGAACAGTTCATCGGCCGCCGCAGACGGCGACGTGGCCGGAGGCATTACCGCTGCAGACGCGGGGGCAAGGTCGGTCATGCGACGATCACGACATGAAGTGCGATGAAGCAGTGGACATGCGCGTTGCGAATATACCGTGCTGTTGCGTCGTTCGCACGAGCGTGACGAGACATGTGCAGCAACGCCACGCCGACGCGGCCAAGCGGCGACGCCATGACGAAAAGGAACCGCTTGCATAGCAATATCTGGAATGGACGCGCGCCCGAGGGGACGGACTTCGAGGATTTGATGCGCTTCCACAAAGCCATCGATCAAGCGCTCGCCGAATCCGCCGTGCACTATACGGGCACGGTCGTGGCCGAAGCAGCGCCCGTTCTCGCCGTTCACGCGCTTGCTAGCGAGGGCGGCGTTCCGCGGTCGGTCGGCGTATGCTGGCGATGCCAAGCGCTGGACCAGCAGCGAGCGCGGCGAACGCCCACGACCATCCGACCAGCTCCACCAGCGGTGGCACGAGCTGTATCGTCACCGCCGTGAGCAGGAACCCAAGGCATGTCTGCACGGTAAGCGCTGTCCCCACGGCATGCGGCGGCACGCTCTCCGTCACCATCACGCTGAACTGCGCGCTGTCAGCGATGATGAAAAAGCCCCACACCAGCGCGATGGGCACGAGCAGCCAGAGGCTGCGTCCGAATGTGAGCCCGATCAACACGGCGCACGCACCGCTGATGGTCATTGCCATCGTGACGAGCCACGCGCGCCCACGTCGGTCCGCCACCAGGCCGCCCCACACGCAGCCCACGCCACCGATGGCGAGCACTGCGAACGCAATAGCTGATGCGACGGTCGCACCCTGCGCGCCTGCCGTCGGATCATGTGCCGCGATGCTTGCAGCAATGAACACGGGGATCCACGTCCACGCACTGTAGAGCTCGAGCATGTGACCCAGGTATCCACCGGTCGCCAGGCGCCACCGGCGCTCGGCGAACACATCGAGCGCGAGGCGCCACGAAAATGGTCGTGGCGGAAACGGATAGGGGCCATCGCGATACCCGGCCCACACGAGCAGCGCCGCGAGCGTCGCGCCGGCCGACGATGTGAACAGCACCGTGCCGATGCCGGCGTTCGGGAATGCGTGCACCAGATACGGCATCGCCTTGCCGACAGTGAGCGCGCCGACGATGGTGCCGACCGCCAATCCGCGACGTGCGCGAAACCATGTCGCGATCATCTTCATCGCCGGCGGATACACGCCCGCGAGCGCGACACCAGTGGCGAAGCGCCACGCGAGCGCTGCCAGGAGACCACCCGCCGTGAACAACAGTGCATTCGCCAATGCACCGAGCAGTGCACTCACGGTGAACAACCGACGACTCGGCACGACGTCGGCGAGATTGAGCATCGCGGACAACGCCGTGCCAGCAACGAAGCCGAGCTGCACGACGGTCGTGAGCCACGCTGCCTCACTCGCGTTCAACGACCAGCGCGCGGTGTACTGCGCCGACAGTGCGCTTCCCGCAAACCACAACGACATCCCCAGCAGCTCGGCAACGGCAAGCAGCGACAGCATGCGCCAGCGGGCCGGATCCGTGTCGGCTCCGGCCCGTGCTGCAGCGGACGCGTCGACAAACGCGTCAGCCGTCACGCCAGCTGCGATCAATCCGCGCTGGTTTGACGAGGCGTCACGCCTTCAGCAGGGCGCACATCGATCGGCGCCTTGCCCTTGCCCTTGAGGAATGCGTCGACGGGCGGCAAGAGCTCCTTCCACACGCGACCCAGTTCCACGAGGTATCCCTCGAGCTCCTTGTCGAGAATGTCGAACACCTGCACTGACGGCTGCGTCGGCCGCGCTTCCGTGCTGCCGATGACGCCCGCGAGCGCAGCCATCTGGTTGTTCACGCGGATCGGATAGTTGAGCGGGTCCTGGCCGCTCTGGTTCTTCACTTGGTAGATCTTCGCCTCGATCTCCGACGCCTTCGTGTCGAGCGCGCGCGCCAGCGGACGGAATGCGGCGGAGTCGGTGCCGAGCTCCTTGGCGCGCGCGTCGAGCTGTGCGCGGACGTAACGCACCGTACGCACGGCGTCGTTCGCGTCCGTGGTGCGATCGCGCACCTTCATGAGCAGCTTGTACTGCGCAACGAGGTCGGCGGCTGTCGCGTCGCCGCGGGGGTCCTTCTTCACCAGGAACTTCGTCTGCTGCACCGCGCTGCCGTCGACGAGCAGGTGCACCGTGTAGTTGCCCGGCAAGACGAGCGGCCCCGTAGTACCGGCGGCCCAGAAGATCATGCCGTCGAATCGCGTCGCGTCGCTCTCGCGCAGGTTCCACGCGAAGGTGTTGAGGCCTGCACGGTTCGGCACGCGCGGCTCCGCCTGCGGTGCGCGCGGGCCGTCGTCCTGCTGCATGGGTGCACCTGCTGCACCGGCCGCGCGCGGCGGCGCGGTGTCGTTGCTGAAACTGCGTACCGTACGGCCAGTGCTGTCGCGAAACTCCAACGTCACGCTTCGCGCGGGCTGCTTGAGCCAGAAGTTCACGATCGCGCCGGTCGCCGGATTCTGGCCGACCGGCGCGTTGCCGGCGCCACCTTCACCAAAGCCGCCCGCCCAGTTCACACGGTACGTCACGCGCGGCGTGAACAGGTGCGCCGCCTTCTCGAACACCGCCGGCGTCAGCTGGCGCAGGGTGCTCAGGTCATCGAGGATCCAGAACGAACGGCCGTGTGTGCCTGCGACCAGATCGCCTTCCTTGACGGCAAGGTCGTGCACGGGGACGATCGGCAGGTTGCGACGCAGCGAGAACCACGTGCTGCCGTCGTCGAGCGACGCCCAGACACCACGCTCGGTTCCGGCGAAGAGCAGCCCCTTCCGCTCTTCATCCTCGCGCAGCACGCGCGTGAACTCCGACGAGGGAATCCCGTTGGCGCTGCTGGAACGGTCGATGCGCGTCCACGTGCGACCGTAATCACCCGTGCGGAAGAGATACGGCTCCTGGTCGTCCATCTGGAACCGGTTCGCCGCGACGTACGCAACCGCGGGGTCGAAACGCGATGCTTCGATGCTCGAAATGCGCGCCCACTCCCGTTCCTTGAGCGTCGGCGGCGTGACGTTCGTCCACGACGTGCCACCATTGCGCGTCACCTGCACGAGTCCGTCGTCGGAACCGGCCCAGATCACACCCTTCGTGATCGGCGACTCCGACACCGCGAACACGGTGCCGAAGTACTCGACGCTCGTCTGATCCTTCGTGATCGGGCCACCAGAGGGGCCGAGCGTGCGCGGGTCGTTGCGCGAGAG
>DASQZA010000250.1:0-4410 GCA_035638935.1 Gemmatimonas sp.
TGCGCGTCGCTGCCCGAATGCAGCAGCTTGTGCGCGATCTTCTCGAACCCCTCGAAGCAGAGGTACAGGCCGCCGATCATCATCAGTGGCAGGATCGCGGCAGGCAGGAACGCGCTCGTGACGAGGGCCAGCGGCACGAGGATCAGCTTGTTCACGAACGAGCCCTTCGCCACCGCCCAGACGACGGGCAGTTCGCGCTCCACGCGGACGCCGGACACCTGGTCGGCGTTCAGCGCGAGGTCGTCGCCCATCACTGCACTCGTCTTCGTCGCCGCGGCCTTGGTCAGCAGCGCGACGTCGTCCAGCATGGTCGTGATGTCGTCGATCAGGGTCAGCAGGCTTGCAGCAGGCATCGATCAGGCGCGGAGGGTGGCAGGCAGCGCCGCGACGAAGGCCTTCATCTCGTCGGGCGTACCGATGCTGACACGGCACCAGTCGCCGTACGGCGGGAAGGCGCGGCCAACGAGGAAGTTCTGTGCCCGCATCGCCGCCTGGAATCGTTCGACGGGCATGCCGACATCGAAGAACACGAAGTTCGTGTGCGAAGGCGTCACCTTGCGACCCATGGCGCGCAAGGTCTCGGTCATCATCGCGCGACCCTCACGGTTGCGCGCCTTCACGAAGTCCTGGTACTGCGTGTCGGCCAGCGATGCGATGGCCGCGTGCATGCCGAACGCATTCGGGTTGCCGGTCATGAATTTCCGCATGCGCACGACGACATCGGGCCGTGCGATCGCGAAGCCGACGCGCAGCCCTGCGATGCCGTGCAGCTTCGACGCCGTACGCGAGATGATCACGTTCTCGCCCTTGAGCACGAGGTCGATCATCGACCGGTGCGACGCATCGTCGACGAAGTCGTGGTAGGCCTCGTCCACCAGCACGAGCGCGCGGTGCTGGGTGGCGCTGACGAAGCTGCGGATCTGCTGCGCACCAGCCAGCGTGCCGGTCGGGTTGTTCGGATTGCAGACGAAGACGAGGTTGACGGCGTTCGTGACGCGCGCATCGAGCGCCGCGAAGTCGTGACCCATCGCGTCATCGAGCGGCACCTTGTGCACGATCGCGCCGATCGCTTCGGCATAACGTGGCAGGCCCTCGAACGTGGGCCATGGAGTCACCACCTCGCCACCATGCAGCCCGAAGGCGAGTGCCGCCACCGCCAGTGTCTCGCTCGAGCCCTGCGTGACCAGCACGTACGCCGGGTCCACGCCCACGTGCGCCGCGAACGCGCGCCGCAGCGTCTCCTCCGACTTGAGCCCGTACTGGTTGTGCTCGAACCAGCCGTTCGTGATCGCTTCCTTCGCCTTCGGCGACATGCCGAACGGATTCTCGTTCGAGGCGAGGCGGATCGGGCCGGCGGCGCGACGCGCAGCGGTCGCCTCGGCTTCCATCTGCAGCAGGGCATCGCCGTACGACCGTGCACGTCCTCCTGGTGTGCGCGCGATGGCGGGCAGGAGTGTCGGCGCCAGCATCGACGTGCCGGCGGCAATGCCGCTGGAGATCAACCACTGTCGACGATTCACGGGCGTGGGCATGGCGGACCTCGGCGTAGGAGGGGGCAGCGCTGGTGACGCAGCATACCACGCGCGAGGCAGGGTGGGGAGTCGCGATGCGCGGGGGGCATCGCTCGGCAGGGTCGGACGTCGCATGTGCAGGAAGCACGCCCGTGCATTCGGCGATCGCGTGCGGTCGAGGCTCGTGCAGCGGCACGTCGTCTGCTTCGGAGAGGGAGTCGTGGCGGCAGCCTGCCGTCGACCACCACGCGACGCCACTCACCTCCACCCACGACATGATGCGCAGCAACGAAGGAGCGCGGCCCTCCATCTGGGACGTCACCGCGCCAGCCCCGGACCTGCAGCCCTTCTCCGGGGATGCCACGATCGTGGACGTGTGCGTCATCGGTGCGGGCATCGCCGGCCTGACGACCGCACTCGAACTCCTGCGTGCAGGCCGCGAGGTGCTGGTGCTGGATGATGGGCCACTGGCGGGCGGCGAGACCGGTCGCACCACGGCCCATCTCGCGACGGCCTTCGACGATGAGTACAACGTGGTCGAGAGCATGCACGGGCATCGCACGGCGCAGCTGCTGGCCGAGAGCTTTCGCGCCGGCGTCGATGCGATCGAGCGCAACGTGCGCGAGGAATCGATCGACTGTGGCTTCACGCGACTCGACGGGTGGTGGGTTCCATCCACCGATGACGCATCGGAGCGGCTCGAAGCCGAGCGCGATGCCGCGCACCGATGCGGCTTCCCCGATGTGGAGCTCGTCACGCAGCATCCGCTGGCCGGCACGTTTCCGGGGCCCGCACTGCGCTTTCCGAACCAGGCGCAATTCCACATCACGCGCTACATGGCTGGCCTCGCCGCGGCCATCGATCGCCTCGGGGGTCGTATCCGGACGGCCGCGCACGTGCAGCACGTCGATGACGCCACCGGCGAATCCCGCATGTGCACGGTGAAACTCGACGACGGCCGCACCGTGCAGGCTCGCGATGTGGTCGTGGCGACGAATTCGCCGATGATCGACCGGGTGGTGATGCACACCAAGCAGGCGTCGTATCGCACCTACGTCATCGCCGTGCGCGTCCGCGCAGGGATGGTCCCGCCCGGACTGTTCTGGGACACCGACGATCCCTATCACTATGTCCGACTCCTCGACGGACCGCTCGCCGCCGGCGCGGGTGACGTGCTGATCGTCGGCGGGGAGGATCACAAGACGGGACAGTCCGACGACGAGCGCGTCGCCTTCGACAGGCTGGAGGCGTGGACACGCGAACGCTTCCCCTGTGACGACGTCGTGGCGAAATGGAGCGGGCAGGTGATGGAGCCGAATGACTTCCTCGCCTACATCGGCCGGAACCCCGGGAGCGAGCGTCTGTGGATCGTGACCGGTGATTCAGGCAATGGCATGACGCACGGCACCATCGCCGGCCTGATGCTGCCGACGCTGATGGCGGGGCAGGAGCACCCGTGGGAATCGATGTACTCGCCGGGTCGCATCACGCTCACGCCGACATCGGCCGTGGAGTTTCTGAAGGAAAACGTGAACGTCGCTGCGCAGTATGCGGATCTCGTCACCGGTGGCGATGTCGACGATGCATCCGCGGTGCCGCGCGGAGAGGGGCGCATCCTGCGACAGGGCGCGCGCAAGCTGGCGGTGCACCGAGGCGACGACGATCGGCTCACCGTGCGCTCCGCCGTCTGTCCACACCTCGGCTGCATCGTGCAGTGGAACACCGCCGAGTGCACGTGGGACTGTCCGTGTCATGGCTCCCGCTTCGCCACCGACGGCGAGGTGCTGAACGGACCATCGGCGGCACCACTGGCTCCCGCGACTCTCGATCAGAGCGCCGCGGAGCGGTGAGGTTCGACGTGCAGAGATGGCCAGAGCGCTGTCAGCAGGCGCGACCGTAGGAGGGTCTTCTGCTCGAAAGTGGCGCTCCAGGCCCGCCGGGAGCGCTCGGACGATGCGTACAGCTCGCTCCGGAACGGCCTTTACAGGGGGAAATCAGTCCCTGGACCGACATTTCCCGGAATTTCCCATTGCGCGACGAAAAAAGGTGTTATGTTCGGTCCACGTGACCGAATTGGCCGCACCCATCGTGAGGGAGATCACGAGTTCGATGTGGTGAGTATCTGTCGGGAACAGGCGTAACGGCCATGCTCCGGGTAAAAAGCCGCACCAACACACAGGAGCATTGCAATGCGCATGTCAGGCACAGTCAAGTGGTTCAACGACGCGAAGGGTTTCGGCTTCATCACGCCGGCAGACGGCCAGAAGGATTGCTTCGTGCATCATTCTGCGATCCAGGGCAACGGATTCAAGACGCTTGCCGAAGGTGAGTCGGTCGATTTCGACATGGTGCAGGGCCAGAAGGGTCCGGCCGCCGAAAACGTCACGCGCTCGGGTCACTGAGCCACCGTTCGTGAGTCGACCTGACGTTGCCTGACAGGGCGACGGCCACGAATCACGAATGACAAGCGCCCCGCCGAGGATTCGTCCTCGGCGGGGCGCTTAGTATTCGGCTCCGGTTTCGAGCTCATGCACGCCAGCGACACTCGACCTGACCGTCCCCCGACCGATTCCACCGATGTCCACTCCGCGTCGTCGTTTCCTTGGCTGGCTCGGCAGTGCGTCGCTGCTGGGCGCCGCGGGGCGGCCGTCGATCGCTCCGCTGGTGCGGCAGGAGTCGCTGCCCGGTGACGCCGACGGGCACGCAGTGCCGCTCGCTGCGACGTACGACATGAGCTGGACGAATCGCGTCACCGGGAAGTACAAGGCCGTGTTCGACTCGCCCGAGATCGCGTCCGCTGCCGCACTCGCGCGCGCCGTCGCCTGGTGCGAGATGTACAAGGAGGTGTACGGAGCGGAGCGCACGGAGATGTCGCCCGTGGTCGTGTTGCGGCACTGGG
>DASQZA010000251.1:0-6901 GCA_035638935.1 Gemmatimonas sp.
CCCGGCGTCCGCTGCTCGGGGAACTCGAGGGTCGCGTAGAAGGGCCGCAACGTGTGAAGCAACGCGAGCTGCTCGGATTCGCGCAGGTCCACGCCCGGAATCTCGCGGCCCTTCCTCGCGAAGATCGTGCTGTCGTCGCGAGCGACATCCGCCAGCGACGGGACGGGCGAGTAGAAATGCCCGGCCGGCCAGCCGGGAGCTGACTGCGCATCGTGCTCGCCCCGCTGCGTCTCGCGTTCCGTCGCCGTCTGTCGGCGCGTCAGAAGGCTCCTGGCCACCGTTCGGAGTCGAGCCGAGAGCGACATCCTGTTCCTCGTCAGCGCGTGGGGGGTCCGGCCGTCGAACGGTGGCCCGGTCGTTCCGCAGTACACTACGCCGCAACTTCGCCGCACGCCTCGTCGGCCACCTTCCTGCAGTGGAGATGGGTCAGCTGGCGGCGGCGACCAGCCGACACCGCAGCTGCCGTCGCGCCACATGGGCAATGGTCACCGCTCAGACGAGGTTGCCGACACAGCGTGGCTGGCCGCGCTACCTCTGTCCCGCGCTCGGCAGCGTCAGCGTGAACACCGCGCCTTGGCCGGGGACGCTGGCGGCCACGAGGTCGCCTCCCATGCGGCGTGCGAGCTGCCGGCTGATCGTGAGGCCGAGACCCACGCCGGAAGCGCTCTGCTGGCGACTCGCCTGCGTTCCGTCTTCAGTCGACAGCTGCACGAACGGTTCGAAGATGGTCTCGAGTTCGTGCGTCGGGATGCCTCTGCCCGAGTCCTGCACCTCGACGAGCAGAGATTCGGCACCGTCAGGCGACACGGCGGTCGCGCGGACCCCGACGGTGATGCGGCCGCCCGTCGCCGTGTGCTTGATCGCGTTCGTCAGCAGGTTGAGCAGTACCTGCTGTACGCGGTGTGCGTCCGCCAGGGCAAACGTGTCCGGCCCGCTGTCATCCTCCACGGCAAACAGCAGCTGCGCTGCGGCGAGGTGCGGAGCAACGATGGACTCGGCGCTCCGGACGGCCTCGCGCAGGCACACGCGCTCGGCGCCGACCGTCAGCTTGCCGCTCGCGAGCTGGGAGAAGTCGAGGACATCGTCGACGAGCCGACGAATCCGCTCCGTCCCCTGCTGCACTCGGCGCAGCGTCTCGCGCTGCTGCTCGGAGAGGGGCCCCATCGTCTCCTGCAACAATAGCGTTGCGTAGGCGCTGATCGATTGCAGCGGCGTTCGCACCTCATGGCTGACCTCCGCGAGGAACGCGCTCTTGTCCTGCGACGCGCGGTCGGCCACGGTGAGCGCCGCCTCGACGTCGCGTCGAGCCACTCGTTCCCGCTCGATCAGGCGCGCACGGTCCAATGCCAGCGTGCATTGATCGGCGACGGCCGTGAGCAGTGGAAGCCGCGATTCGAGATCGTGCTGACTCTGCGGCTCGACGAAGTCGACGGCCATGACACCGAACATCACGCCGTTGCGCCGAAGCGGCACGGACACCGTCGCGGCGACGCCGAGCTCGTTCGCGACGTCCGCGGCATCCGGGAAGCGCTCACGCATGTCCGCCGGATCCGTGACGAGCACTGGCACGCCCGTCCGGAAGGCCGTTGGGGCAGGCCACATCGTGGCCACCGGGATCTCCACGAGCTCCGCCTCGATGAACGGCTGCAGATCGGCCGCCGCGAGGAACCGCAGCGGCGCGTCTGGCCCGCCCGTGACCAGGATCGACACATACTGCGCGTCGGCATACCGTCGGACCGAGTCGGCAGCGATCTGCGCGACCGCGGCTTCGTCGACGGCTGTCGCCAGCTCGCCGGTCACCGCCTGGAGTTGCGAGGTGCGCGTGAGGAGCAGGTCGCGCTCGCGCTCGGCGCGCAGCCTCGCCGTGATGTCGGCGTAGGAGACGGCAACGGCGTCTCCGGAACGTACGGCGACGAGGCGAAACCCCACGTCGACGCCGTGATGCTCGTACCACAACTCGTGCGACCACGGCACCCCGGTCTCGAAGGCGGTGGTGTAGCCCTTCAGGATGCCCGACGCCACGACACCGGGAAACTTCCGCGACATCCGCTCACCGACGAGGTCCGATGGGGCGAGATCGACCATCGCCGCGCCGGAGGGATTCACGTACACGTAGATGAAGTCGATGACCCGCTGATCGTCATCGAACACCGGCGTGAACAGCGTGAACCCGTCCGGCGATGCCTCGTGAACGAGCCGGTACATGTGCGCCAACTCATTCATGTTCGTGCGCATGCCTGTAGTTCGCGTAGGTGTAGACATCCGGCACAGCTGCTGGGGATGGTGCCGGCGCAGACGAGCCCGAGCGAGTCGTGCGCTGGGAGCATGAGTATCTATTCACACCCTGCCGCGATGCCAGTCCGCACACCGGATCAGGCGCCTCCGGCACCTCGTTCGGTTCTGCGCCACTGCCGATGCGTTCCCGCATCCTCCCGCCGCACAAGCGCGTCGAGCGCTGCTGTCGTGCGGAATCCACATCTGGTGCGCAACACCACGCCGTGCCCTCTCGCTGCCCGCTCGAATGTCACGCCGTCGTCACGGGCAAACCCGCCAGCAGCTCCTGCAGTGCGGCGGGATCGACCGGCTTCACCATGTAGGTCGTGAACCCGGCCTCGTGCGACATCCGCTTCTGCTCTTCCTGCCCCCAGCCGGACTGGGCGATGATGACCATCTCCTTTCCCCACGGCTCCCCGCGGATGCACCGGCACGTGTCGTAGCCATTCATCGTCGGCATGCCGATGTCCATCACGATGACATCCGGTCGGAATGTCTCGCCCACGACCAGCGCCTGCGCCCCATCGAAGGCCGTCATGGTGTCGTTCCCCACGATGCGCAACATCTCGGCGAGGCTGATCGCCACGTCGTGATTGTCGTCGACGACCAGGATGCGCCGCCGCAGTGGCGCGGCCGTCGGCTCGCGGGCGTGGCCGGCTGAACCGTCGGCACCATGAGCCAGTACCGCTGGAAGCCGCACGGTGAAGCGGCTGCCTGCTCCATGGCCACCGCTTTCGGCGGTGATGCTGCCGTCGTGCAGCTCCACCAGCCGCTTCACGATGTGAAGGCCGATGCCAAGCCCGCCGTGCGACTTCTCCGAAGACCCGTCGATCTGCGCGAACATGTCGAACACTCGAGACAACATGTCGGCGGCGATCCCTTCTCCGCTATCCGACACGCTCACCACGGCGTCATTGTCATTCCTCTCGACGGCGACATGGATGCGTCCACCCCGATCGGTGTACTTGGCGGCGTTGTTGAGGAGGTTGGCGACCACCTGTGACAGCCTGACCACGTCGCCATCGACGTAGAGCGGGTCGCGCGGCACTTCCACGACGAGTTCGTGGCCGAGGCCATCGATCAACGCGCGACTGCTCTCGACCGCACTCCGTACGGCATCCGCCAACGGCATCACCGACTTCCGTAACTGGATCTTGCCCTGACTGATGCGACTCACATCCATCAGATCGTCGATCAGGCGCGTCATCTGCTCGACCTGCCGCTCCATCATGGCGCGTGCCTTCTCCGCGATGCCGACGTCGCCCTGCGCGAGATGCAGGATCTGCAATCCGTTGCGGATCGGGGCCAGCGGATTTCGCAGTTCGTGGGCAAGCGTCGCCAGGAAGACGTCCTTCCGGCGGTCGACCTCGGACAGGTCGTCAGCGAGCCGACGCAATTCCGCTTCGGCGCGAAGTCGTTCCGAGATGTCCAGCACGACCGAGATCGTGCCGAGGAACTCGCCGGCGGCCGACCTGATGGCGGCGACATTGCTCTGGGCATGGAGCACCAGGCCGTCCTTGCCGCAGTAGTCCTTCTCGATGATGCAATCGGGACCGCCGGCAGCCACGCCATCGAACGCGGTCACGGACGCCTCGACGAACGCTGGGTGCGTGAAGTCAATGATGTTGCGCCCCAGCAGTTCTGCCTCGGAGTGGCCCAGCATTTCACACCAGCGCGGGTTCACCAGCGTCATCGCACCACGTGCATCGGTCTCGACGATGCCCGCCGGTGATTGGCGCAGGATGCCGCTCAGGCGAGCCTCGCTCTCGCGCAGTGCGTCTTCGGCCCGCACACGTTCGACTGCGGCCCACGTCCGCTCGGCGGTGTCCTCCGCCATCGCGATCTCCGCCGGCGACCACGCTCGCACGCGGTCGGCGTGTACCGAAAGCCCCGCGACGAACTGCCCGTTCTTGATCAACGGGACGCCGATGAACGAGCGAATCTGCACGCTGGAGAATGCTGCCTTCTCTTCCGGTGTCCTGGTGGGCAGCGCGTCGACGTCTGCCTCCGTCGCGGTGCGGCCGGCGCGCAACGCAGCCAGTGGGTCGGGGCCGAACGACGCGATGGAGTAGCGTCCGACCATCGACAGCGCGGCGTTGGTGTAGTCCCGCTCGATGACGTAGTCCTCGCTGCCGACTTCGTAGTAGTACACCCGATTGGCGCCCAGCTGCTCGCCCAGCACCCGGCTGGCCTCGGCCTGCATGGAGATCGGGTCAGACAGCGGGCGCAGGGTGTCGGACAGCGTCACGAGGAACGAGTTGCGCGTGTCGCTCGCGCTGAGCGTCTCCCGTGCGTTGCGGCTCTCGGTGATGTCACTGGCGGTGCCGAACCATGCGGTCACGGTTCCCGTCTCATCGAGAATCGGCACGGCGCGCGACAGCGTCCATCCGACCGAGTCATCGGGACGACGCACCCGATGCTCCAGTTCGAAGAGACTCTGTCGGGCGATGGCGTCGCTGATGGCCTGCCTCACGCGCGGGTGCTCGTCGGCGGGAATGTTCTGGTGCAGCCACGCCCAGTCATGAAGCGGTTCGTCTGAGGTGGCGACCAACTCACGTCCGTCCAGCGGCAGCATCGTCGACCAATCCGCAGACATGCGATAGGCCACCTCTGCGCTTGCACTGGCCAGTGCCCGGTAGTTTCGCTCGCTGTCGCGAAGCGCCATCTCCACGCGTTTGCGTTCGGTGATGTCGAAGGCGATGCCTTCCATGCGCATTGCCACACCGTCGGCGTCCGCATACGCGCGCCCGAGCGACACCGCCCAATGCTCACTGCCATCGGGCCAGACGGTACGGAGCTCGATGCGGTATTCCGATCCCTGCTCCAGCGCGTCGCGCACGGCATCGGCGGCGCGCGCGCGATCCTCGGGATGCAGCGCGCCGAGAAACGTCTCGTAGCTCATTGCGGTGTGCAGAGGGAGACCGAAGATCTCGAGGCACCGCTCCGACCACTCCAGCGCTCCAGTACGGAGGTCCCAGTGCCAGGTTCCCAGCTCCGAGCCGACGATCGCGAGCCGCAGCCGCTCCTCACTCTCGCGTAGCGCCGCTTCGGCGCACTCCTGCGCGGTGATCTCCTGGAAATAGCACACCACCCCGGGCTGTCCGTCCGACAGGGTGATGCGCTGCGTCTCCCACTGGAATGTCTGCTTCGTGCCGATGTCGTGGCGCAGCTCGGAGAAGCGCGGCGAGACGTAGCGCTCGCCCGTCGCCAGCGTATGCCGGAAAATGCGCGCGATCTGCGGCCCGACCTCCGGTCCCCACACGATCTCCAGCACTTCATCGAAGTCGCGGCCGATCAGCGGCTGCGCCGCGGCGAAGAACGGCCGCGACTCCGCGTTCATGTGCGCAACGCGAAACTGCGCGTCGACCACGTACACGCCACCCGGCGCCTGTTCGATGATCGTCGAGAACACGGCGGCATTTCGGCGCTGCGCTTTTTCGCTCGCATGCCGCCCGGGAATGTCGCGGACGACACTGAGTTGCCCGACGATGTCCCCGTGCGCGTTCCGCAGGAGGGAAAGGCCGGACTCGACGTGCAGTTCGTGGCCCTGCGACGTGCGCTGGAGATGCTCACCATGCCACTCTCCGTGCTCGCGCAGTGCGGTCCACGCCGCGGCTTCATCCTCGGGGCTTGGCCAGTGCCGGGTGAACAACGCAGTGAGTTCGCGGCCGACGACATCGGACAGACGGACGCCATGATGGCGCTCCGCTGCGGCGTTCAGGAACGTGATGCGCCCCTCGGTATCCACCGCGATCATCGCGTCGCAGGTTCGCGCGAGCATCTCGTCGCGGAGGCGGTGTTGTTCAGCGTCGAGACCGGGCGGCGCAACACGCGGTTCGGTGACGCCCTGGGCCCCGGCAGCATCCCTGTCGCGGCTGCGCATGACCTCGAGCGCACCCACCGCTTCGGCCAGCCGCGCGCGGAGCACCGCGTTCTCGGCGCGCAGCGATTGCTCGGAGGAAGGGCGTTGCGGTGCGTTCATGCCGGTATGACTCTCTTTGCACCGAAGGTGATGGCGGTCATTCCCGGTCGTTCCGCCCGCGGCAACGCCGGCACAGCATTGCTCGTCGGGTCGCGTGACTGGATAGCCGGACGCGGGTCGCCTCGACCGCATCGGCCATCATGGGTCGCGCGCCCGTGAGTTCAAGAGTACGTCATGGTCGCGTTCGCGGCATAGGCATCGGCATCGGCATCGCCATGATGGACGTGTGCGCCTTCGAACCCATGTCGAGGTGGTGACGACGGAAGCTGACGAACGCGCGGCCGGATGAGTCGACTTGCTACCAAGCCGCGGTACCCTCGCGTACTGCTGAGCCTGGCTGGCGGCGACCACCAAGCGAACTCTGCACGCATTCCATGAATCGCGACGCCGCACATGCCAGACGTGAAATGGCGATCGATGCCATGTCGCCGTACGTCCCAGCGCGATAGCGCAACGACCCGTCGGTCGCGAGTCGCACGGTGGTCGGACGGCGGGCCCGCAAGGGATGCGATCAGAAGCGCACAGGAACCAGGAAAGACACCAGCCCGCTGAATGCGAGATTCAGCGGGCTGATAAGTCCGACACATTGAACTAGTTACACCATCGGGACGACAGGATTCGAACCTGCGACCCCCTGAACCCCAT
>DASQZA010000252.1:0-5849 GCA_035638935.1 Gemmatimonas sp.
GCCACACGACTTTGCCCGCGCCGCTACGTGACGCAGGGTCCCCTCCACCGCGCTCGGACGCCGAGCGACGCGCGATGCGGGGGGCATGGTACACGGTAGCGGTCCTGACGCTCGCCAATGTCTCCGGTTTCGTGGATCGACAGATCCTCTCGTTGCTCGTGGTGCCCATCAAGCGCGACCTCGGCGTGACGGACACGGGGGTGAGCCTGCTGATGGGACTCAGCTTCGTGATCTTCTACTCGCTGCTCGGCCTGCCGATCGGCCGATGGGTCGACCAAGGGCCGCGCAAGTTGATCGTCGCGCTTGGAGCATTGGTGTGGAGCGCGCTCACGATCGCGTCCGGATTCGCGCGCACGTTCGGTCAGCTTTTCGCGGCGCGCGTCGGCGTGGGTGTTGGCGAGGCGACGCTGCAGCCCGCGGCGATCTCCCTCATTGCGGATGCATTCCCGCGCCGACGGCTTGGTACCGCCATGAGCGTGTTCATGCTCGGCACGTTCTTCGGTTCAGGTGTGGCGTACGCGCTTGGCGCATATGTCGTCGGCGAGATGGATCGTCCGGGGCTGGTCTCGCTGCCGTTCGTCGGTGCGATCTACCCGTGGCAGACGGTGTTCCTCATCGTGGGTTTGCCCGGTGTGATCGTGGCGCTGCTCGCACTCACCATGCGCGAACCGGTGCGCGGTGGCATGGATGTGGTTGTGAATGCGGAATCAACGACACGAACACCTGCGGGAGCTGGTCGGGATGATTCTGCCTCGCGCGTGCCGTTCGCGCAGTTCGTGGCATATCTGCGGTCGAATGCGCGAACCGTCACCGCGCTCTCGCTGGGTTTCGCCTGCTCCGCGTCCGTCAACTACGGGATCGGTGCGTGGCTCGCGACGTTCTTCGTGCGCACGCATGGTTGGAGTATCCAGCGCGCCGGCACGCTGCAGGGCGTCCTCACGATGACGGTCGGCGTGATCGGCACGCTCGCCGGCGGGCGGCTCACGGATCACTGGTCGCGCAAAGGCCGCACGGACGCGCCCATTCTCGTCGGCATGCTCGGCGCTGCAGGCATGTTGCTCACCGCGACGGCGTATCCACTGGTGTCTTCACCGACGGCAGCGGCCTTGCTGCTGATTCCCGTCAACCTGTTCGCCGCGATGCCCTGGGGCGCCGCGAGTGCTGCGATCGCAGAGGCGATGCCGTCGAGGATGCGCGGGCAGGGAAGCGCAGTGTACCAGCTTGTGGTCAACCTGGCGTCTGGCGCGCTCGGCCCCACGTCCGTGGCGCTGCTCACCGACCGGCTGTTCGGCAACGAAGCGTCACTCCGCTACTCGCTTGCCTTGTGCACGGTCGTCGGGATGACGCTCACGCTGCTGCTCCTGCAGTGGGGCCGCCCGGCGTTTCGCCGTACGGTGGAGCAGGCGCGCGGGCTGTGACACCCACGCGCCGGCCGACGCGCTAGTTCACGCTGAGGAGTTCGACGATGAACACCATGGTCGCATTGGGCGGAATCGGGCCGCTGCCGCCGGCACCATACCCGAGCGCCGACCCGATCACCAATCGACGCCGACCGCCGACCTTCATCCCCACGATGCCGCGATCCCAACCTTCCACGACACGGCCCGCGCCCAGCACGAACGGCGGCAGCCCACCGGATTGGTTGGAGTCGAACTGCGTTCCGTTGGCGAGCCACCCGGTGTAGTTCAGGCGCACGGTCTTGCCGCTCGTGGCCTCCACACCCGTGCCGACGGCAATGTCCTGGATGTACAAGGCGTCACTCAGCTTCGTCATCGCCGGAATGTTGACGCCGAGCGATGCAGCATAGATCTCTGAGGCAGGCACGGATGGGCCGGTTGGGGAATCGTCGCCCAGGCAGGCCGTGAGCATGCCGCTGGCCACGAGTGCTGGAACCAGGAGGGCGCGGCGCAGGAGCGAGCGACGCGATATGGCGACGCGGAACGGCAAGGCGGAGGACATGGGCGAGCAGGTGTGATGAGGGCAGACAGGCGCCGGATCGCGCCGCATCAGGAGCGATGCCGCGGGCACGGCGTCACGGAAGGTAGCGCAGCCCTCGCGTACCCGGTACGCTCACCAGGTGACCGCCGACATGTTCGTCAACGAAGGCCTCATCGGCCGTGAGACCCTGCCGTCGCACCGAGCCGCCACCAGCTTCGTTCTCGAGTTGGCGAAAGCGCTGCACGCCTATGGCACGCCTGCGCATCAGCTCGAGGCGCAACTGTCGCAGGTCGCCGGACGGCTTGGGATCACGGCCGAGTTCTTCTCGACGCCGACGAGCATCATGATCGGCTTCGGTCCGCTGATCAACCAGCAAGTACACCTGCTTCGCGTCGAGCCCGGCGAGACGAACCTCGGCCATCTGGCGCTGCTCGGTGACATCACGCGCGAGGTATCGGAGCACCGGCTATCGCCGGCGGACGGGCTCGATCGGCTACGGGCACTCATCGTCGAACCGCCGCGGTGGGCCGCACCGCTGCGCCTGGTGGCGTTCGTGCTGTCGTCGGCCGCGGTCGCGTGTTTCCTGCGCCTGAGTGCCGCCGATGTGCTCGTCGCGTCGCTGCTCGGCCTCCTGACGGGTTGCATCGTGCTGTTCTGCCGCAGGCGCCCGGCACTCACGCATGTCACCGAGCCACTCGCGGCGTTTCTGGTGACGACACTCGCGCTTTCAGTCGACGTGCTGACACGCGCCGGCTCGGGCTACCTCACCTCGCTGGCGGGGCTGGTGATCCTGCTGCCCGGTCTCACCTTCACGCTCGCCCTCACCGAACTCTCAACGCGACAGCTCGCCTCCGGTACGGCTCGGCTCAGCGGCGCCATCGTGGTGTTCCTGGGCCTGGGCTTCGGCCTCGCCCTCGGCGCAAAACTTGGCACATTCACCGGCACGGAGTTGCGCGCACTCCTTCCCGCGGCGGATATCGCGGCACTCGCGCTGACCACGCTCCCCCCATGGGTGGAGTGGCTCGCGCTGCTGGTAGCACCGTTGTCGTTCATGGTGCTGCTCAACGCGAAAGCGCGTGATGCCGGGTGGATCATCGTCGCGTGCGTCGCCGCATACGTCACCTCGCGCGTCACCAGTGCCAGCATGGGAGAGGAGCTCGGCGCATTTCTCGGTGCGTTCGTGGTGAGTGCCGGCAGCAACCTCCTCGGTCGCTTCCTGAAACGAACCCCGATCGTGACGGTGGTGCCGGGCCTGCTCATCCTCGTGCCGGGCAGCATCGGATTTCGAAGCGTGACCTCGATGCTCGGTCAGGAGTTCGAACTGGGCGTGTCGACGGCGTTCCGAGTTGCGATTGTCGGGATCTCGCTGGCTGCCGGTATCCTGGCCGGCAACGTGGTCGCGAGCGGCGCGTTGCGACGGAAGGTGCTCGCGTAAGCGAGACCCTCCGTCAGGCGCCAGGCGTCAGGCCTCAGGCGCCCGGCCTAGAGCGTCTGGCGTCTGGCGTCACGCGTCTGGCGTCTGAGCTAGCACTCATGCGACGGCCGCGGCTTCGGGCGATACCGGACGGTAGCGCAGTGCCTCCCCGACATGATCGCGCGAAACGAGATCGGTGTCGTCCAGGTCCGCGATGGTGCGGGCGACGCGCAGTACGCGATGGTAGCCACGCGCCGAGAGCATGAGGCGGTCGGCTGCGCGCACCAGCATGGCTCGTGCGTCGGTGTCGAGACGTGCGGCTGGGGCAATGAGTCGAGCGGGTGCGGAGGCGTTGGTGATGCCCGCATGTGTGCTCGACGAGGTGCCGAGTCGGTGCACGCGCTCGCCGTGTGAAGCATGGGCGAGCGCCGTGTGCGCATAGCGCCTGCGTTGTCGTTCCCGTGCGATCAATACGCGATCGCGTACTGCGGCCGACCGTTCTCCTGGTGTATGTGTGGACAGTGCATCGGGTGGCACGCGCTGCACCGTGATGTGCAGGTCGATCCGGTCGGCAAGAGGCCCGGACAGGCGGCTCCGGTGCCGTTCGAGTTCCGAAATCGTGCACCGGCATTGCCGATCGTCGCTGCCGGCGAAGCCGCAGGGGCACGGGTTGCTCGCGGCGATGAGGGAAAAGCGCGAGGGAAACCGCACCGTGTGGGCGGCGCGCGCGACGACCACCGTGCCGTCCTCCAACGGCTGACGCAGCGCTTCCAGCGTCGAGCGGGGGAAGAGTGACAGCTCGTCGAGGAAGAGCACGCCGCGATGCGCGAGACTGACTTCACCTGGGCGGGGCAGGGTACCACCACCGACCAGGCCAGCGGTCGAGATGGAATGATGCGGGGCGCGAAACGGACGGTCGAGTGCAATTGCACCCCCGTGTCCTTCAGCCAACAATCCCGCGACGGAATGAATCGCGAGGACTTCCAGCATCTCCTCGTCGGCGAGTGGTGGGAGAATGCCGGGCAAGCGTCGCGCGAGCATTGTCTTTCCGGCGCCTGGCGGCCCGACCAACAGCAGGTTGTGCGCACCAGCCGCGGCAATCTCGACGGCGCGTACCGCCAGATCTTGTCCTACGACCTCGCCGAGATCCGGCGTGTCACGCTGTGCTGGCAGGGTTACGCGTTCACGAGGTTCTTCGCGGGGCCCGCCCCCGCGCAACGCCAGCACGAGTTCCGCGAGCCCGCGTGGTGCGGCGGCGCGTGCGCGCGGCACGCGCAGCGCTTCGACCAGGTTGTCCGGCGGCACGATGAGGAGGGCATCGCTGGTCGCGGCAACGTGCCGCGCCACGGCGAGTACTCCGCGTACCCCGCGCAATTGTCCATCGAGACCCAGTTCACCGATCGCGCACACGCCCTGCAGTGCCTCCGGCGGGAGTTGCCCGCTTGCGGCGAGCAGGGCGAGGGCGATCGGGAGGTCGAACGCCGTGCCGCTCTTGGGAAGCGACGCGGGCTGCAGATTGACCGTGATGCGTCGTGGGGGCACCACGAAGCCCGAGTTGGCCAGCGCCGCACCGACGCGGTCGCGGCTCTCCTTCACTGCCGTCGCCGCAAGCCCGACGAGCGTAATAGTGGGGATGAAACCCCTGTGCTGCGAGGTCGCACCGCTGTCTTGTCCGGATCAGTCCCATCACGACGCGCGCACCTGCGTAAAGCAGCGAACCACACCCATAACTTTGGATGCCCAGCACAGCCGTCTGCCGGCCTATCGTGCCCAGTTCACGTGGTCGACCGCCACCACCGCCGGCATGGCGTAGCTCGCCGTCTGGCGGGCAAGACAGTCAGGGGTGTGCGGGCCAGACGGGCCGCCACACGGCACGCGCCGAATCAAGTCGTGCCGGGTCGACTCGGGCAGGGAGGTCCACCACGAGGGGCGAGCGAACCAGTTCTCAGTACCCTCAAAGGCGAGTCGCACGATGGCGTCAGTGGTTGCCGTACGAGGGAGCTGCTCGAGCGTTCGGGCGAGCGCCTCACCGGGCGCGCGGCTATGGGTACGCCATGCCAGGACCGCTACGCCACGGGCCCCGGCGCCGAGCAGGTCGAAGGAGAGCATATCGTCGCCAGGGTACCACCCGGCGCTGCTCGGGAGCCGCTGCCCCGCGAAGTCGTAGTCGGGGTCCACAAGGCTTGAGCACATGAGCGGTGGCGGACTATCAAGCCACACCACCATGCCGTGCATGTCCGACCAGTCGCCCCGCTGGAATGCGACATCGAAGGCCCGCTTATGACGGCGCAGAACTTCCAACCCTTCCTGAGTGCCCTCGAGGAAAGCGTCCAAGAAGCCAAGCTGCTCCTGCTGCATGGCGGGCGCGAGGCCGCGACCGGCGAGCTCGCGGATGTCGCCGAGGCCCTCGACGTTCGCCTCCTTCCCGTACAGCTCTCGGCAGACGGACCTGTACTGCAGCAACCCCAACTGCTCGGCAGTCCCCGTGAATGCAGCC
>DASQZA010000253.1:0-7959 GCA_035638935.1 Gemmatimonas sp.
CAAACCGGGGCACGATCGCCACCTCGCGGCGGGATGCTCGCGCTTGGCGCCGAGCGCCTGCGGCGAACGCCCCAGCTTCAGGGATTCAGCGTGGAAAGCTATTCGGGTGTGTATGGCCGTGGACAGGTCGAGAGGAGCGGACTAACCTGCCTCGATCCGGTGCGATGCGTGACGCGGACTGTACGGGTCTGGTCACGCCCACAACGGGCCGGACACCCCACAGAGGATCTGCATGCCCGCTCGCACGTCACGCCCTCGCCTCGCGCCCGAGATCTACAAGTTTGGCGGTGCGTCGCTCGCAGACGCCTCGGCCGTCCGGCATGCCCTCGATATCATCGCGGCTGCGGGCAACGCGAAGCGTTCAGCCAGGGTCGCTGTCGTCGTGTCGGCAATGGCCGGTGTAACCGATGCGCTGATTGCGCTCACGATCGCCGCCGAGATGGGTGATCAGCGGGACATCGATACGGCGGTTGCGGCTCTGGCGCTGATGCATCGCGAGGTGGCAAACGGAATCGCGACCGGTGCCCGTGCACCCGGTGGTCGTGCACGTAGTGGTGCGCGTCGCGAACTGCTGCTCGAAGTCGCGCGTGCGTTCGAGGATCTGCGTTCGTGGCTGGATGGCGTGCGCAGCCTGCGCGAGCTGACACCACGCAGTCGCGACCTGATACTCGCGCGTGGTGAGGAGCTGTCGGCACGACTCGTCGTCGCAGGTTTGCTGGCGCGAGGCATACGGGCCGAACTGGTCGATGCGGCATCGATCATTCCGACGGACGGCACCTTCGGTGGTGCCTTTCCGGATCTGCACAAGGCCGACCGCGCGATTCGCGAACGGCTCGAACCGCTGCTGCGACAGCGCATTGTCCCGGTCGTTCCCGGATTCACGGGTGGTGCGCCGGATGGCGCGGTCGTCACGCTCGGGCGGGGTGGAAGCGATCTCACTGCGACGGTGCTCGGGCGGGCGCTCCGCGCGTCCCGCATCACGCTGTGGAAGGACGTGCCGGGTCTCATGACGACGGACCCGCGCATGGTACCAGCGGCGCGCGTCGTCCCGCAGCTCAACACGCGCGAGGCGGCGGAGTTGGCGTACTATGGCGCGAAGGTACTGCACCCGCGTGCCCTCATCCCGTTGCACCGGCTTCGCATCCCGGTGTTCGTGCGTCCGTTTGCCGATCCACAGGCTGCGGGCACGGAGATATCGGCGCGACGTACGCTCGATCGCTACCCGGTCAAGGCACTCTCGGTCATTCGGCAGCAGGCGCTCGTCACCGTCACCGGAAACGGCATGCTTGGCGTTCCCGGAATCGCGGCGCGCACGTTCTCGGCGTTGCACGGTGCCGGAATCTCGGTCGCGCTCATTTCGCAGGCGTCGTCAGAGCAGAGCATCTGCCTGTGCATTCCGGCCGATCGCGCGGCCGCCGCGCGCGACGCACTGACGAGCGTGTTCGCATCGGAACTCGCTCGACATGAACTGGATGGCATCGACGTGCAGCGTGGCATGGCGATGCTTGCGGTCGTCGGACTCGGCATGGCCGGCCGGCCCGGCATCGCGGCGCGAAAGTTCAGCGCGCTCTCCGCGGCCGGTGTCAACATCGTGGCGATCGCGCAAGGCAGCTCCGAGCTCAACATCTCGGTCGTGATCGCCGAGCGTGATGCCGAGGCCGCGGCGCTCGCAGTGCACGAAGAGTTTCAGATGTCCAAGATCGGCGGTGGCGGCGAGCGGCGAGACAATCAGCTCGACGTCGTGCTCCTCGGCTTCGGTCAGATCGGGCGCGAGCTCGTGCGCATGCTGCCGCGCCTGCGTGCGAAAACCAGCGTGAACATCGTCGCGCTGATCGACCGCAGCGGTTTCCTGTTCGAGCGTGACGGCATGTCGGCGCGCCGTCTGGCGTCGCTGACGGCATCGAAAGCGGGTGGAGTACCGCTGGCATCGGTGTCTGGCGCACAGTCCGCGACAGCGGTGGAGGCGGTGGCGTACATCGCGGGGCATGCGCTTGCACGAACGGTGCTCGTCGACCTCACAGCCGACGACACGATGAGCGCGCTGCGCGCTGCACTCGCGGCAGAGATGGATATCGTGCTCGCGAACAAGCGTCCGCTGTCCGCGCCGCTCCCGCAGGTCGAGGCGATGCGTGCGCTCGCCGAAAAGCGCCACTGTCGCATCCTGCACGAGACAACCGTCGGCGCAGGGCTGCCGGTCATGGATTCATACCGCAAGCTCGTCGAAACTGGCGACAAGGTGTTGCGCATCGAGGGCTGCACCAGCGGAACCCTTGGCTATCTGCTGTCGGAGATGGGGCAGGGACGGCCGTTCAGCGACACGCTGCGCGCGGCAATGAAGCTCGGCTTCACCGAGCCCGATCCGCGCGACGACCTGTCGGGCATGGACGTGGCGCGCAAGGCGCTCATTCTGGCGCGGCTACTCGGCTTTCGGGGGGAACTCTCCGATGTGACTGTCGAATCGCTCGTGCCATCGCGACTGCGACGTACGCCGCTCGACCGGTTCCTCGCGACGCTGGAATCGCAGGATGCCGAGTGGTCGATGCGGCAGTCCACGGCCGCGGGGCAGGGAAAAGTGTTGCGCTACGTCCTGGAGGCGACCCCACGCAAGGTCGTCGTCGGGCTCCGCGCCGTGCCGCCGTCGCACCCGCTTGCAAGCTTGCGTGGCACCGACAACCAGATCGTATTCACGACCTTGCGCTACCGTGAGCACCCCTTGGTGATCACTGGCCCTGGGGCGGGGCCGACCGTGACGGCGGCGGGTGTCCTCAACGACATCTTGCAGCTCGCCGAATGATGGATGCGACCGAGCAGTCCCGCATGAACGGCATCTTCGCGTATGCACCGGGTGGCATCGGCAACCTCGGCCCGGGGCTCGACGTATTGGGGTGCGCCATCACTGGCGCTGGTGACGAGGTGCACGCCACCTGGACGGAGAGCCCGGGGGTCGTGATCGTCGACGCGGGGCATCCCGAAATCACGACCGACCCGGCACGCAATGCGTGCGGCATCGCGGCCTCCGCCGTGCTCGATCGCGCCGTCGGTATCTATGGAAGCGCCGAGCGTGGTGTCGCGCTTCGGGTGCACAAGGGGCTGCCGCTGTCCGCAGGGCAGGGTGGCTCGAGCGCATCGGCGGTCGCCGCCGCCGTGGCAGTGAATCAGCTGGTCGTCATGGAAGGCGGTGACCCGCTCGATCGCGTCGGATTGCTGCAGGCGGCCCTTGCCGCCGAATCGGTAGTCGCGGGACGCCATCTCGACAACGTGGCGTCGTCGCTGATGGGTGGCGTGATCTGTGTGCGCGGCATCGATCCGCCCGACGTGTGCAACGTGCCGGTGCGCATGGAGCTCTGGTTCGCGCTCGCACATCCCGCGATTCGCGTCCGCACCGCCGACGCGCGCGCCGTGTTGCCAGCGAGTTTCGCGCGCGAGACACTCATCGCCCAGATGGGCAACGTTGCATCACTCGTCGCCGCACTCGCTGCCGGTGATCACGCGCTCTTTGGTCGCTCGCTCGTCGACGTCATCGCCGAACCGGCACGTGCACCGCTGGTACCCGGCTTCGCGGCGGCGAAGCAGGCCGCATTCGAGTCCGGTGCACTCGGCGTCTCGTTGTCGGGCAGCGGCCCGACCACGTTTGCCGCGTGTGCCAGCGAAGCCGACGCGTTGGCTGCGGCGGAAGCGATGCGCTGGTCCTTCGAGCGTAGTGGGCACGGGTGCACGGCTCGCGTTGCCACGATCGACTTCAATGGGGCGCGGTGGGCGCCGTTCTCGTTCCTTCCTGCCACCGGCGAACTGCCACAGGCACGCGATGCGTGATGTCCCGATGTCTCATGTACCAGCCTCTCCCGTGTTTCTGCCCCCCGGTAGCGCGAGCATTCAACGGTGTGCAGCGTGCGGTGCGGTTACCTCGGAAACCAGCAGCGCCGCGGATTGCGCCGTGTGTGGTGGACTGCTCGATGCGTTGCACGCGATGCCCGCCGATCGGAATGGTGCTCTCGTCGATGCGTCGACGCTGGCGTCGTCGTTCGCGGCGCACTGTTGCGCGCGTCCGGCGGGATTCGGCAGTCACCCATCTGGAGTGTGGCGATTTCAGTCGCTGGTGATGCCGGCGGCCGGCAGCGCAATCACCAGCCATCCCGAAGGGAACACGCCGCTGCTCGAGCGGTCGAGGCTTCTGGCATTCACGGGCTGCGATCGCCTGCAGATCAAGCACGAGGGCCACAACCCCACCGGTTCGTTTAAGGATCGGGGCATGACGGTCGGTGTCACGCAGGCGGTGCGTATCGGCGCCACGGCGGTCGCATGCGCGAGCACCGGCAACACGTCGGCGGCACTTTCATCATACGCGGCGCAAGCGGGAATTCCGGGGCTGGTGTTCGTGCCAGCCGGGAAAGTCGCGCTCGGGAAACTCACGCAGACGCTTGCGTATGGCGCGCGCACGCTGCTCGTGCGTGGCGATTTCGATCAGTGTCTGCGACTCGTGCAGGACGCGTCGCGCGAACTCGGCATCTACCTGCTCAACTCAATCAATCCGTGGCGCGTCGAGGGGCAGAAGACCATCGTCTTCGAGTTATTGCAGCAGCTCGGGTGGGAATCACCAGATTTTCTCGTGTTGCCAGCGGGCAACCTCGGAAACACGGCGGCGTTCGGCAAGGCGTTGCGCGAAGCTCGCGCGTTGGGGTTGATCACACGCGTGCCACGGATCGTTTCCGTGCAGGCCGCGGGCGCCGCGCCGTTTGCTGCGAGCTTCCCGTCATTCGAATCGCGCGGCACGGTGCAGGCGGAAACGCTCGCGACCGCAATCCGCATCGGTGATCCCGCGTCGTGGGATCGGGCGGTGCGCGCGATTCGCGACACCGACGGCATGGTCATCTCCTGCACCGACGAGGAGATCGTGGCAGCGAAGGTGGCCATCGACGGGGCCGGTGTCGGATGTGAGGCCGCCAGCGCGGCCAGTGTCGCGGGTGTGAAACAGCTCGTCGCACGCGGTGTGATCCGGCGCGAACACCACGTGGTCGCCGTGCTCACCGGACACGTGCTCAAGGATCCCGGCATGCTGCAGTGGCTGCATCAGGATCGTGACGATTTCGCCGATGCGAATCGGCCGGTGGAAATCGAGCCGACCGTTTCCGCTGTCGAGGGGGTGCTGCGCGCGTCGCCCGCGCTGGATCGTGGGGCTGCCTGATGACCGTACGCGCTACTCCTCGCTCGGGACGACGTACGTTGGTCACCGGTGCCGGGCGTCCGCTCGGCGTCGAGTTCGTGCGTCAGAGTCTCCTGCTCGGCGATACCGTGTATGCGGCCGCGAGAAATCCTGCGCGCGTTCCCGTACTCGCCGACCTTCGTGCCGAATTTCGTGGGCTGGAGCTCATTGCACTCGATCCGGCAGATGCGGCGTCCGTGGCCGACGCGGTGCCAGTGCTCGAGAGCCTCACGGGATCGCTCGATCGTGTCGTGATCGCACCCGCGGAACCCGGGCCACATGAGCGGCTCGCCGACGGGGAGCGTGATGCGTTGCTCGCCACGATGTCCGGCACGGGGCTGGTGGAGCATTACCGTCGGCACGCCGTGGCGCCGGTGCTGTTGATTCGCACACTGCTGCCGTGGCTCGAGGCTGCCGACTCGCCTCAGATCCTGGCGGTGAGCAGCTGGCTCGGGTCGTTGAGCGGCAAGTCGCAAGGCGGAGATTACGCGACCTGCGGAAGCGCCGCGGCGTATCACATGTTGCTGCGTGCGCTCGCCCACGATCTGGCCCCGGACATCCTGGTGTTGATTGGGAACCCTGGCAACGTGGCGACCACGCCCGATGCGCCGGCATTTCGGGTGCCGATCGACGAATCTGCCGCAGGCTTGCTCGCGGTGATCGACACGCTGCCGATCGATCGGAGTGGCGCTTTTGTCGACTGGACCGGTAGTGAGCGGGCCTGGTAGCACGTGGCGCCTCGGCACTCGTAGCGGCCGAGGTGGAAGTGGCCGAGCACTGGATCTGGACCTCCCGCCGCGTTGCGTGGTACCATTGCTCACCACTCCGTGGTCACTGACGCCGATATTTCTCACGACCTTCCCGCCCATCATGCGCCAATTCCTTCTGCGTTCCGTTCTGCATCGTGTCGTGCCCGCAACTGCGCTGTTCGCCGCGCTGAGCCATCCGCTTGCGGCGCAGGATTCGGCTGTCGCTGCGACGAAGGCCCCGAGTGGCAAGTGGAGCGCACGAATCGTTTCGTTCAACGGCATCTCCGGGAACGCCGAGATTGCCGTCGAGCCGAAGGGCGACAAGGAGTCCCGTGGTCGGCTTATCGTGCGCAGCGCACCGATCAACCGCCAGATCTCCTGGGACATCGTGGCCGGCTCCTGCGGCGACGAGGGGCGCACGATCGCTGCGGCGGCCGCGTTCCGGCTAATGCTGACGCGAAATGACGGCAGCGGTGAGGCGCAGGCCACCGTCCCAAAGCTCGAGGCAGGCAAGCGCTACTATGTGCGAGTGTTCCAGCAGGGTGAACCTGCCACCGACCGCTCCGCATTCGGCTGCGCGAACCTGAGCGAGTCGTAGGCCAGGATGTCGTCGAACCTCGGCAGCCGCCGAGGTTCGACTCGGTCGGCAGCGATGCAACTGCTACGCGCAGTGTGCGCAGCAAGAACGGGGGGCAGTGTCAGTACTGACACTGCCCCCCGTTCTTGCTGCCGGTCACGTGGGGTCGACCGACAGCTTCGTGCAAGTCGTTACGGCGCGCTGCCCACGCCGCCGCCGCCAAACGTGTAGTACGGGAAGCCCAGGGTCTCAAGCTCGCGCCCGTGCACCGGGAGGTGGATCGGCGTACCGGGCAGCAGCTTGCCCCAGCCACGTGCGTCGACGTAGGCAATGATCGCTTCCGTCGGGAAGAGGTCAATACGCTTCTCGTACTGGATCGCGTCGAACAGGTCGCCACACGTGCCGTCATCCTTGCGCGGCACGCAATCCGCGCCCGCTGGCGGACCGGCCGCCGTAACCGGCCGGAGCCCCGCCGCCTGGCGTGTCACGTTGATGATCGCCGCAGCTTCCGCACCGCGGTTCAGGCGAAAGAGTGCCTCGGCCCGGATGAAGTTCATCTCGGCCACCGACATCGTGGTGATCACGCCGGTTTGGTGATAGTTGTTCGCCGGCGGGTTCAGATACTTGACGCTGCGATAGCTCGACCACGGGTACGTGCCACGCGCGTTCGTCATGGTCTGCGTCGGCAGGAAGGCGAAAGCGGTACCGGCCGTCGTCGGGCCCGCTGCTCCGTGGATGCGGCGGTCAGGCGTGACGATCGTGATGGCCGTCTTCTGGTTGAGCGGCCGCGCCAGCCACCGCTGGTACTCACCGGACGTATCGGCAGGACCGATGAGCCGGTTGTTGGTGCGCCCGTTTGTCTGCAGGTAGGCATACTGATAGTACGCTGATGCCGTCTGCGTGATCGTCAGGTCCGCCTGCTGCGAGAAGTTCTTGTTGATGCCGGCATCGAGCTGCGTCAGGATCGACGCCCAGTTGACCGCGGCACGCTCCTGCGGAGTGCGCGCACTGTACACCTGTGCCCGGATGATGTACGACCGCATGATGCGGATGAAGTCGTCCTTCGAGATACCCGTGGCGTTGTTGATGAAGATCGACGGGATCGTGAACGCTGGCGCGGCCTGCGCCTCCGTGATCGCCTCCTGCAGCACCCGAATGCCTGCAGCGGTTACTTCGGGATGCGGCTTGAGCACGTATTCGAAGCTGCTGACGTCCGTGTTGGCATCATTCACGTACGCCTGGTCGTAAAGCATGCCGAGGTAGATGTTCGACACCCCGATGATGAACTTTGTGAAGACCCGCGCCCGCGGCGTGTCCGCCCCATCGGGCGTCGTCGCGTTCACGAGCCCCACCTTCAGGCCTTTCTTGTCCATCGCCTGAAACGCCTCGCGAGACGTCGCAATGGCCTCGTACAGGTCGTACCACGGCTTGCG